>CAYLPL010000044.1:0-10341 GCA_964385545.1 uncultured Clostridia bacterium
CGGGTGGGCATGCACGCGCTCCGCAGCGAGATCGTGGCCCGGGACCGCGGGGGGCGGGACTTGGAGGCGATCGTGGTCAAAGATACCGAGGAAGCCGCGTCGCGCATACTGGATCTCATCGATGTCGGCGACACCGTGGGAATACCGGGATCGGTGTCGGTCCGGGAATTGCGACTGGTGGAGGCCCTCTCGGAACGGGGCAACGCCGTCGTTGAGCACTGGGTGAGCGGCAAGTCGCGGGAAGAATTGCGTTCTCTGCGTCTTGCGGAACTGAATTCCGATGTGCTGTTGACGGGGACCAATGCGATTGCTCTGGACGGGAAGCTGGTCAACATCGACGGCACGGGAAACCGCGTCGCTTCGATGGTGTACGGTCCGGACAAAGTAGTAGTAATCGCCGGAGCGAACAAGATCGCAGATGATCTCGATGAGGCGCTGAAACGCAGCCGCAGGGTCGCGGCTCCGATCAATGCACTGCGCCTCAATTTGGATACGCCGTGCGCCGAGACGGGATACTGTGTGGATTGTGAATCGCCAAACACCATCTGCGCGGTGACCGTGGTGATGGAGAAGAGGCCTTCGGAGACGGAAGTCATCGTGGTATTGGTCCCCGAGGACCTGGGCTATTGACGGATCTCGTTCCCGCGGGCGGCTTCGGGTAGTGCGACATCTGTCACGGTCGGGTTCGAAGGTGCCCGTCGAAGCCAGGATTACCGAGGGCGCGTCGGTCGGAGTTGGGTTCGCCGACGTTTTCTGATGACTTTGTTGCCAGGGTACGGTTCGGGGATGGAAGTTTGGGGAATGAACGGCGGAGGATTGGCCTTTCGAAGGATATCGTAGAAATGGAGCGTGCCCGATGAAGTATCTCAATGCCATCGCCTTCACGGCGGTAATAACCGTCAACATACTATCCAATACCCTCCCGTTCAACGGACAGACGCAACAGATGATTTCCGATCGATTGCGGGTACTGATCACTCCGGCGGGATACACCTTCTCCATATGGGGGTTGATCTATCTTCTCGTTTTCGCTTTCGTCGTTGGGGCCATATCGCGGGACCGCAGGCGCGTTCGCATGGTGGGTCCGGCCTTTTTGGTCTCCTGCGGCGCCAATATGGGATGGCTTTTCGCCTGGCACTGGAATCAACCCGTTCTCGCCCTGGGATTCATGTTCCTTTTACTCGGTTCCCTGATCACCATCAAGGTTAGGCTGGGGGCGGATCCACCCAGATCTTCGTTCGATCGATGGACCGCCGACATCCCGTTCGAGGTTTACCTGGGCTGGATCAGTGTCGCCACCATCGTAAACGTGGCAGTGGTACTGGAGTACTTGGATTGGAATGCCATGGGGATAAACCCCGAGACATGGACCATCGCGATGATGGCCGTCGCGGTTCTCCTGGCGTTTTTGGCATTGGTGGCGTGGGGTAGCGCCCCATTTGCGCTGGTGATCGCCTGGGCCCTTGTTGGCATCTCCGTGGCCAATCCTTCGATCGCTGGAATAAACTGGTCCGGATGGATCGGGGCCGCTGTCATCTTGGCTTTGGTGGTCTATACGTGGGTCGGGAGACGAGGCATATCGCGGGCTTGAAGAAGGCGCCATGTCGAAGGCGCGGGTAGGGGTAATGGATCAAGCCGATGCTGGCACCCTTCGCTTTGGCAGGGGCCGAAGGGCGGTTGCTGGTCAAATGCTCCCGTTTTTGTACTGGTGCTTGTCGTCGAAGGCAGGCGAGCCGTTTTTGCGGCTAAGCGGGGGGGGTGTGCCCTTCGTGATCGCGAAGGGCACGAAGAAAGTCTACGTCGTCTTGCAGGGGGATTGGTAGCGGTCGATTTCCCTCCGCAAGTTGACCCACTTGCGCATCACCGGCATAAAGGTACTAATCACGGTTAACCCGGGGAAGGCGACCATCGGGATCTGGTCCTTCCCCCCGGGCTTTTCCTCGGATGTAGAATGTCTCTTCGGCGAAATCTACCGTTGTCAAAAGCTCTTCTTGGACCAGCCCCCGTACCGTGTCCCAGTCCTTTCCGCAACGGTTGAGCAGAGATTGGACGGCGCGTTCTTTCATGGGATGCACTTCGGTGATGCGGAGGAGATCGTCGACCGCGTCCCCGGTAGTGGAAAAATCATCTCCTTCGTAATCGACGAGCAGGTGGACGTCGATGCCCGCCTGCGCGTAGATCTCCCGGGCAAGTTCCACGGTACGTTGCGGCGGTTTGCGGGCGAAGGCCTCTGCGGGGGGACGGGTCGGAATGGCGATGTATGCCCTGTCCGGCGAGATCGCCGTGATGAATTGGGCCAATTGCCGTAGTTCATCGATCCCGTCGTTAAACCCCTCGACCAGCATGGTTTCGGTACAAAGCGTACCCCGAAACGATTTGGCGAAAGAGGCAATTCCTCCCAAAATTGAGGAATGGTCGAGCTCCGGATGTGGACGATTAATCCTCCTCCAGGTATCGGGGTTAACGGCATCGCATTTTAGGGATACCCAGTCCGCCCGGGACAGATCTTCGGAGACGTCGCTTCGATAGATCAAAGAAGCGTTGCTTATGATCGCGATGGGTAGGTCGACGGCACGCTTGATCTGGGCGATGGTTTCACCGAGATTACCGTCGAGCGTCGGTTCCCCGTCAGCGATGAAGGTCAGATAGTCGATGGGGGAGGTTGCCGGGTCCAAACGCTCGAGATAGGTGGTAATATCCTCTTCGACCTCGCCGATACTTTGGTACGTCTCCCTCTCGATTTGATAATTTCGGGTTCGACCCAGCTGGCAATAGACGCAAGAATATGAACAGGTCTTCGGGGGAATATTGTTGAGCCCCAGGCTGCGCCCCAGGCGCCTGGATGGAATGGGACCGAACACACGCACGTGGGTCATCTCCCTCGGTACTCGGACTTTCCGGGGATGCTTTGCGGTAAGCTTCCGAATGCCTATCCGACATATCCCCGAGAAGTCTTACGCGATAGTCTTCATCCTCGCGGGCTACGGAACCGGATCCCGCGAATGGCAACAACCATTGCTGTCATTTTATATCTTAGTGCCTTTCGGGGGAATGTAACAAAACCCCGGTGGCCGTTGGCGATGCGGCGTCCTCCGCCCGGGTGGGTGAGGTTGCGATTCCCCGTATATTGCCGGGGAGGTGGATGACGGGCGCAACCCGGGTTATGCGTTCGGCACAATACGTCTCGATGGCACGCCGAAGCATGCGCCTCGCGAACAGAGTTAATCCTTCGCCTACTGAGCGGATGCTCGCGCGGGGGATGTGGTGTGGCGTGACGCCCCGGTCGCGTCAGCGGCCCGGTGTACGCAGCAATGCGCAGGCGTTGCAACCGGGGGCAGCGCGTGGGGAATCCGATGGAATCTAAAGTGCTGGGCGGAATTCGGCTCCGTTCAGCGAAACATTATGTATCCGCTCCCCGCCGCGTCTATATGGCGGGGCGAGGCCTGCGGAAGTGTCGGTGCATGGTTTTTCCGCACACACATCGGATTGAGTTTTGGGGAGGAATGGAAATGTCAAAACTACACATGTTTCCCGAGAACAAGATACACCGCAAATGGAACCGGGATCTGGAGCCGGTATTGGAGATCGATCCCGGGGACAGGATCTACTACGAGACCCGAGATGCCGCCGACAACCAGATTACCCGCGAATCCACCTCGGAGTCGCTCGCGGCCTTGGATTGGGCGGGGTTCTACCCCCTCGCCGGGCCGACGTACGTGAAGGGGGCATCGCCGGGCGATACGTTGGTAATCGACATCCTTGAGGTCCAACACCGCGGCTGGGGATGGACCGCTATACTGCCGGATCTGGGTGTATTGCCCGACGAGTTCCCGGATCCTTACCTGCGTCTTTGGGACGTCTGCGACGGTGACTTCGCCTATCTGGATGATTATGCCCGGGTGCCTTTAGCTCCTTTTGCCGGCACCATGGGGATCGCCGCGGACGTCGAGGGTGATTTGGAACCCATGCCGCCGCGTCACGTGGGTGGCAACATGGATTCGCGACATCTGCGGGCCGGCAGCACGCTCTATCTCCCGGTAGAGGTCGAGGGCGGCCTGTTTTCCATCGGTGACGGACACCTGGCGCAGGGTGACGGTGAGGTTTGTGTCTCCGCCATCGAGGGCCCGCTCGGGATTCTCTGCCGCTTCGATGTGATCCAGGGAGAGAATCTAAAGGGGCCGGAGATGGAGACGTCCGCCGGATCTCTCACTCCCTTCGGAGACGGGGAGGGCTTCTTCGCCACGATGGGCGTGGCCGATGACCTGATGGTGGCCACCAGGGAAGCCGTCAGCAACATGGTGGATCGCTTGGTGACCATGTACACGATGACGCCTGAGGATGCTTACGTTCTCTGCAGCGTCGCCGCCGACCTGAAGATTACCGAGGTCGTAGATCCCAACTGGATCGTCTCGCTTTACATGCCGAAATCCGTAATGCTCGCGCGACCCGCGAGAAACGCGAGATTGTCGCTGCGGAATAGGGCCTGACGCGGGGTACCAACGCCGTATCTTGCCGCGGTGAAACAATTCGTCCATGGGAAGAGTATCTCATTACCTTAGTGGGTAAGATATCATCCGGTCAGCATTTTGGGCGTCCCAGGTCCTAAAGTTGGCCTCGCGGGCGCCCGGGTTCGTCCCATATTGGGATTGGGGAGTCTACCAGAGGCGATGGGGGATGATGAGTCGGCTCACCCTTCGGTAAGGACGATGTTGGTGTTCCCCGGGTGGGTGGAGGATACTGGCAACGGATGAGGTGATCGGTTTGTTCAAGAATTCGGTAACCGTGGCGCATGTGCTGGGAATACCCATCAGATTACACGTAAGCTTCCTTTTGATCCTGCCCTTTATGGCGTTCGTCATCGGTAACAATATCGGCGCGATCGCCGATATGGCCGCGGTGCCATCGGAGGAAATCGCCGTGCACCCGTACGCATTGGGTCTAATCCTGGCATCTTTGCTCTTTGTCAGCGTGGCGCTGCACGAGCTATCGCATTCGCTGGTCGCGATCAGGCAGGGTATGAGGATAAACGGAATTACGTTGATGCTTCTAGGTGGGGTCGCCGAGATCGATGACGACGCCGCAGAACGAGACGAGATGTGGATGGCGCTGGCGGGACCTCTTTTCAGCCTGGCCCTGGGTCTCGTACTCCTCTTTTTGGTGCGACCCGCACTACGGTCGATGTCGGGAGACTTGCGGGTGGTCATATATTATCTCGGGTACATGAACATATTCCTGGCCGCTTTTAACCTCATACCCGCCTTTCCCTCGGATGGCGGCAGAGTCCTGCGTTCCCTCATCGCGCGGCGCACGAGCTACCTTCGGGCCACGCAGCTGGCCACCTCGATTGGCAAGGGCTTCGCACTCCTTTTCGCCCTGTTCGGTTTTCTGATCGGGAACCTCATTTTGGTGCTGGTGGCCTTCTTCATCTACATGGGTGCGTCTTCGGAATACCAGGTTAACCTGCTGCGCGACGTGTTTTCCGATCTGGCGGTATCCGACCTAATGACCCGGGAAGTGGCTTCCGTCAATCCGTCGGACAGCGTGACCGAGCTGATGAATCGAATGGTCGAGGAACGCCACTCGGGTTACCCCGTCGTGGATGAGACGGGAGATCTCATCGGGTGTGTCACCCTCGGTGACATCCGCGAGCGTTCTTCCGGTGATCCCGACGAAGAGTTCGTCGAGGACATTATGTCGCGGGATTTGATCACGGTATCGCCTGAAGAAGACCTGTACTCTGCCTTCAGCAAGCTATCCGAGGCTGAGATAGGCAGACTCATGGTGGTAAAAGGGGGAGCGCTGGTGGGTATCCTTACGCGTTCGGACATAATGAAGGCCTATCAAGTTAAGGAGTTGCGAGAGGAACGACGCCGGATGCACGCGTGAGGGCGCGGTGAAGCGCCTGGGCCGAATTGACCTGGGGGTATGCCCGGGTTGCTCGCTTAGGGGTCCGGCGGATGGATCCGACTCTTGGATCGGGAGTGGTATTGCAGATGAAATACATCAATCTGGGTTCCTACATATTAATGATCGCGCTGAATGCGATGGCTTCATTGCTTCCCCTCAACGGACAGTCTACGGCGGAGGTCTCTGACAAATATCCCACCCTGTTCACGCCGGCTGGTTACGTTTTTTCGATATGGGGGCTCATATACCTGTTGCTCGGGGTCTTCGTGGTGAGGAGCCTCTTCGTGGATGATCCTCGCGTGGAACGCATAGGTTATCTTTTCGCCGTGACCTCGGTTCTCAACGGGCTTTGGATCATCGCGTGGCATTGGGAAATGCTCACCGTGTCTGTGGTGATCATACTGGCGTTTTTGGTTTCCCTGGTCTTGATCGTCTCGCGTCTCGAGGGCGCTCCTGCCCCCTCGAGAAAGCAGCTTTGGACGGTGGATATACCATTCTCCGTCTACCTGGGATGGATCAGCGTCGCCACGATCGCTAACGTGGCCGTGTTACTGTCCAGCATCGGCTGGGATGGTTGGGGTCTAGACGCCGTCACCTGGACGGCGATCATGATCGTGGTTGCGGGTATCCTGGGAGTAGTGGCCGTTCTCCGCAGTGACAACTTTGCCTATTCTTTGGTGATAATCTGGGCCCTGGCGGGGGTGGGAGCCGCCAATAGCGACCGGCTGATACTGGCTTCCACGGCCTGGGGAGTGACCCTGGTACTTGCGATGTTCCTCGGCTATCGTTTGGCGAGGAAGTCCTTGATTCCCCCCGCGTGAGGGAAACTGGCGGATCTCATCACCTCGACGGGAGAGAACTGGATCTGGATTCCGAACTAATCGTCGCGGCTGGCCGCAATAGGAGGGGTAGATTGAGCTTCCTGGTGAAATCGGGGCTTTTCCTGCTGGCGGTTGTCGTCGTGGTGGCGGTCGGAATAAGGGTGCGTCCCGCGCCGTTTTCACCGGGCGCGCTGGAAACATCGGACCTCCCACGGACGAGTCTTCCCGACGATTTGCCGACCCCGGTAACGCGCTTTTACTCTGAGATTTACGGAGATCGAATTCCCGAGGTCGAATCGGCGGTCATAATGGGAAGGGTGGACATGCGCGTGATGGGGATACCCCTGCGGGGGAGATTCCGTTTCACGCATCTGGCCGGTCAGGATTATCGACACTACATACAGACCACCGTCTTTGGAATCCCGGCACTCGAGATCGACGAACGGTACATCGAGGGGCGCGGGATGTTGGACCTGCCCTTCGGCAGGATCGAAGGAGAACCCAATATTGATCAGGCCGCCAACCTCGGTCTTTGGGCGGAATCCGCCGTGTGGCTGCCGGCGCTTTTGGTGACGGATCCGCGGGTGAAATGGGAAGCGGTGGACCGGGACACGGCGATATTGGCCGTTCCCTTCGGCGATGAAACTGAGCGCTTCGTGGCGCGTTTTGATCCTGAGACCGGTTTGCTCAATATGTTGGAATCCATGAGATACCGGGAGGCCGAGGATAGCGAGCCGACCCTTTGGATCAACGAGGTGCTCGAATGGGGCGAGGTGGACGGATTCCCGGTGGCGGTCGATTCGCAGCTTACCTGGTACAAAGATGCAAGACCCTGGGCGCGTTTCCAACTCGATTCGATACGCTACGATGTGAGCGTGCAGGAAGATCTCCCGGACGAGCTCAGATAACGGAGTGAAGGCTCCGTGTCGGCGTCGCGGGGAGATCCATCCGGGCAACCCCCGATACCAGAGGTCTTCTGGGGATGTGGTCCAGTTTTCGCGATGAATGGCATTAACATGGGGAGGCGGGGCGCGGAGGTTTCCGGGCCCCGCCGGGGTTTTCTGGGGGGTGTTTCCTTTCGAAACGGCTTCGCATGGCTATCATCTGCGGTCAAGTAGACGCCACATTCCGTTGTGGCGGCCCTGCCAACTCAAATGATCTTCGCCATCTCCTCCGGCTTGAAACCCACTACTATCTCGGTGCCGTCCGTGAGCACGGGTCGATGCATGATCCGTGGGTTTTCTAGGATCAGTTCTCCGGCCTTCTCGGAGGTCATCTCCTTCGGATCAATATCCATCTCCTCGAAACCGGTACTCTCTACATTCACGAGATCCCGGATTTCCATTTCCGCGAGCGAGGCCAGGTTTTCGATTTCCTCCAGACTCAGGGGTTCCTCCAGTATATCGCGATACTCGTATTCCACCCGGTTTTGCGAAAGCCACGCTTCCGCCTTCTGACAGGTCGGTCATGTGGGAAAGCAGTAAAAGGTAAGCACGATCGTTAGCCTCCTATCGGTGTTCGCATGTGGCCGTCTGAGGGTTTTCTTCCCGTTTTCACCGGAATTAATCGTATCCTTGCGTCGGGCATCGAATGGGCGGCGAGCATCGGTCCCGCCCATCTTCCTCGTTCCCCGTGGATACCCCCGGGACTGAGCCAGGTTTGTTTGCCCCGGTACCTGTAAGATCTCCACTGGAGTGAGGTCGCTATCGCTCGCGGCAAAGCCCCTCTTTTAGAGGACAAACTCGCCAAATCGCGTCACCCGATACCCATGTGAGGGGGTTGTTCATCGCGGAAGGATTGGCGCCCCACCCGGGTGCAGGGGGCGGATATTCCTTTGCGAAGATCGGATCCGAAAGGGCCTCGGTCCCTTCGGAATCGGTGTTTTGGCGGACGATGGTTCAGGGCGTGGACTCCCCGAGAAACCCATTTTGGCGCTGTGGTACCTTGCATCGAAGGGAACGCCAAGTCGGGCAATCGCGTATACGTCCCTCGTGGTTTTCGAAGCGGGCCTTCATCCTGTCTGCCGCGGCGGCAGCCGTCGGATTCGGTAACCCGTGGCAATTTCACCAGATAGTTGGAGAAACTGGCATGACGGCATTCTTGCTCGTCCTTGTCGGTGGTAGTTTTCGTCGGGTTGTCCTGACGATTCTCGGCTTTGATCTTGGCCGCGAAGGCGGGGGAAGCTTCTTGGCGGTGTTTCGATACTCCTGGTGCGGCTACGCCTGGGTCGGATGGATGCTGGTGGCTTTCACGGCGAACATCCCGAGCTGCCACCCGGCAATCACCGGCCCATAGCGGCACAGGGTGTCACCGGATCCGAGAAGTCCGCGCGGTGGATGATGCTCGGGCTGGTAGTATTGGTCGCCGACCTGGCGGTATTCGGTTTCATCCTCGCCAGACATTCCTAGGCGATATCCCTCACGTTCAATCCGGTCTTTGAACTCTTGCGGGAACCGAAGATGTGATCTTTCGGCGCGAGAGAGGCCTTCCATTCTCTAGCTTTCAGATGCCGTGGGTCTCACGACAAAAACGTTGATCGCCTGGAGGTGTTCTCGCGATCGACTGCGCGAACACCTCGGCGTCAGTTGGCGGCGCACGGCACGATTCATCGTGAAAGTGGGCAGCCCTGTAGCCCCGGCCGTACTCTCGGTTTTGGTATACACGCGGTCTATACTGCCTCCCCGTAGTAAGTGAGGTTCTTGGTGGGCGATCGCTTCTTGTTGTGAAACCTGACAAGCGGCATGGAGTATTCATGCCGCTTCGGCAAAGATGGATTGTCGGAGTCAGCTGCTTCCTCTGGAAGACCACCGGGTTAACGGCATTCGGGCACCTGCCCGGGGACGCCGGGTACATCAACCTCGGTGGGGTGGACTACCGGTGCAGTGCGGCCGATAATGATGTCGGTACAGTCGTGAGAACTGCGCAACAAAGGAGGGTGGACATGATCGATCGCGACGATGTATTGAGGGCGCGGGAGACCCTGCAGGGAGTGGTCCACCACACCAGGTTGGACTACTCACAGACCTTTAGCCGCATTTCGGGGAACGAAGTCTACCTGAAGACCGAAAACACCCAGCGCACGGGCTCTTTCAAGATTCGCGGTGCCTACAACCTCATATCCAGCTTGGGCGAAAAGGAGCGCAGCAACGGCGTGGTCGCCGCGAGCGCGGGCAATCACGCGCAGGGAGTTGCCTATGCTGCGGCCGAGGTGGGCATTCCTTCGACGATCGTCATGCCCGAGGGAACGCCCATATCCAAGGTATCCGCCACCCGCGGCTACGGGGCCGAGGTGGTACTTCACGGGTCCGGATACGATGAGGCCTACTTGCGCGCCCGCGAGATACAAAGGGAGAGCGGGGCTACCTTCGTCCACGCCTTCGATGATCCGCGCATCATCGCGGGCCAGGGAACGATAGGCCCTGAGATACTCGAGGATTTACCCCAGGTGGACGCCGCGGTCGTACCCATCGGCGGGGGGGGACTGATATCCGGCAGAGGCCTTTCAGACAAGGAAACCACCCCCCGGGATTGGATGATCGGAGTTGAGGCTTCGGGGGCCGAGGGCATCACCCCCTACCTGGGGGCCCCGGGGGTAGCGGAACTGCGGGCCGCC
>CAYLPL010000045.1:0-10339 GCA_964385545.1 uncultured Clostridia bacterium
GAAGGTATTGTGATCGATCTGAAGTCAACTTTGGGGAAATGCGCATTCGAAAGCCCGGTGGTATCTCTCCAACCGAGCCCATCACCGCCCGGGAATATGCATGATCCCGATCGATTCCCCGATCGGGTCCGACATTACTTTAGCGCAAACTCGTCTTACCCGCCAGCCGAGTTTTCAGTACGCGCCAAACAAACCTCGGTAAATCGAGTTGGCGGCGCCATCGGGTCGGAGAACTGATGAGCCGGTACAACCATTCCAGACGTAGTCTTCGCAAGATCCCCGGGGCTCGCATCACCTTGCCGGAGAACACGTCGATTGCCCCCCCGACACCCAGGTACAGGGCCGCCGGCAATAAAGGTTTCGTTCGCGAGAGGAAGACCTGGTCCCGCGGCACTCCCATTCCCACGAAGACCAAATCGGGTTTGCTTCCTCGAATCAATTTCACGACCTGGGAAGTGGAGGTTTCGGCAAAATATCCGTGATGGCAACCGACGACGCGAATTCCCGGGTAAACTTCGGCAATCCTTCGCGCGGCCGCCTCGACACTCTCCGGGGTAGTCCCTAGCAGGAAGACGCGAAGTCGCCGATGCGCTCCCTCCACAAGCAGTCTTTCCATGAGATCGATCCCCGGTATTACCTCGGGTAGAGGATTCCCCATAATGCGAGAGGCCAAGACTACACCTATACCATCGGCTAGCAATAGGTCAGCCGAAAGCAGGATGTCTTTCAGTGCCGCATCCCGCATCGCCCGTTCGATCATTTCCGGGTTGGGAGTGAAGATCAACCACGGTTCGTCGCGCTCACCCGAGGACAAAAGATAACGGGTCGCCTCATCCAAGGTCAGTGCCGCGAAGGGAAAACCCAGTACCTCCACCTCGGGAGGGTACATCAGTTGATACTCCCGGAAGCTGCCATACCTTCCTCCGCGCGCTGTTCCAAATACCCGCGAATGAATTCGTCGATTTCACCGTCCATCACGGCCTCGATGTTGCCCTTTTCCACGCCGGTGCGGTGGTCTTTGACCAGGGTGTAAGGTTGAAACACGTAACTGCGTATCTGGTTGCCCCAGGTAATATCGACCTTCTCGCCCCGGATCTCCGCCAGTTCTTTCGCCTTCTCCTCTTCGTTTCTCTGGCGAAGCCGAGCGCGCAAAATCTTCATGGCCGACGCTCGATTCTTGTGCTGCGAACGTTCATTTTGGCAGGTCACAACTATACCCGTCGGTTCGTGAGTTATCCTTACCGCAGAGTCCGTCTTGTTTACGTGTTGACCACCGGCACCGCTCGCCCGATAGGTGTCTACCCGAAGATCCTCGTCGCGGATCTCGATGTCATCATCGTCGGCGAGATCCGGCATTATGTCCACGGATGCAAAGGAAGTGTGACGCCTTCCGGAACTGTCGAAGGGGGAAATGCGGACGAGCCGGTGTATACCTCGTTCCGCCTTCAACAATCCATAAACGTTCTCGCCCTTGATGGTCAGGGACGCTTCCTTGATCCCGGCCTCCTCGCCCGGAACCAAATCCAAAACTTCGTGGGAATATCCGCTGTGCTCTGCCCAGCGAACGTACATCTTCAGTAGCATCTCGGCCCAATCTTGAGCATCCAAACCACCGGCCCCTGGATTGATCGTCATTATGGCATCTTCCGAATCGTACTCGCCGGAAAGCAACACCATCATTCGCAGCTTGCGAACCGCCTCGGTCAAAGCCTTCGCCTCGGCGCGAAGATCCTCGACCTCAGATTCATCGCCTTCCTCCTGGGACAGTTCCACCATGAGGAGGGCCTCTTCGGTCCGCATCAGGTATTCCTCGTACTTCTTGAGAGGGTCCTCCAACACGTTCCTGCGCCGGATTACCCTCTGGGCGCGCTCCTGATCGTTCCAAAAGCCCGGATCCGCCATCGCCTCCTCGAGAGAGGCAATCTCTTCCCTGCGCGTTTTTGGGTCAAAGGGACCCCCTGAGCATATCGAGTTCGTCGCGCACTTCTTCCAGGTCATGCCTAATATCTTCCAACATCCTTTTCCCCCCTAGAATCTGCCGCAACAATGCTTGTACTTCTTGCCGCTCCCGCACGGACACGGATCGTTCCTACCGACCTTCGGTCCCTTCCGCTCAAAGGTTCGCGGGGCACTCTGTCCCGCCGATCCACCCGGGGATCCGCCGGACACCTGCGCACCGAAGGCCCCGATCTCCTTCTTGGCGGCTTCCTTCACCACCGGCGAGATCGCCGAAGCCAGCGGTTCTCCCCGGTCAGCCGAAACCTTAAGCTTGTACACGTACTTAACCCCGTCCTCGCGAATCGAGGCAATCATGTTATTGAACATGGCGTGGGTCTCGCGCTGGTAGGCGACCAGCGGCTTCTCCTGCCCGTAAGCGCGAAGACCGATTCCCTGTCGCAGCTCGTCGACGGCGGCCAGATAATCCATCCACTTGGAATCTACCACCCTGAGAAGGAATACCCTGGCCAAGCGGTCGAAGCGTTCCCGGCCGATCTTATCCTCCTTGGCTCGGTATACAGCCCGCGTCACTTCTACCAGGTAATCTGTCATACCCTCGAGGCCGTCCTTTTCCGCCCGGTCCACTGCGGAATCCTCGGGCACGCGTCCGGGTGGGAGGAGGTGCATCTCCAGGGCGGAAATGAGACCGTCCAGGTCCCAATCCTCAGGATATCTGCCGTCGGAGCAATAAGTCTGCACGCGATCCCGTACGACTTCCTCCGCCATGCCGAGGATGGTATCTCGCATGGATGCGCCTTCGAGTACTCGACGGCGCTGCTCGTAAATCACCTTCCGCTGCTCGTTGAGGACGTCATCGTACTCCAGGAGGCGCTTTCTGATGGAGAAGTTCTTCCCCTCCACTCGACGCTGGGCTCGCTCTATAGCAGACGAAAGCATCGAGTGTTCCAGGCGTTCGGATTCCTCCAGGCCGATACGGTTCAGCATACCCTCCAAGGCCTCTCCGCCGAATAGCCGCATGAGATCGTCTTCCATCGATACATAGAACTGGGACGAACCGGGATCACCCTGGCGACCAGAGCGCCCGCGCAACTGATTGTCTATCCGCCGGCTTTCGTGACGTTCGGTGCCCAGGACGTGAAGGCCACCCAGTTCCACGACGCCCTCCCCGAGGACGATGTCGGTTCCTCGCCCCGCCATGTTCGTGGCTATTGTGACACGCCCGACTTCGCCGGCCCCCTTTACGATCTCCGCCTCGCGCTCGTGATGCTTCGCATTCAGGACTTCGTGTTCGATGCCCCGGGCGCGCAGCATGTCACTCAATTCCTCGGACTTCTCTATCGAAGCGGTGCCGACCAGAAGCGGTTGACCTTCTGCGTGGCGTTGAACGATATCCTCGACCACCGCCCCGAACTTGCCTCGCTGGGACTTATAGACGGCGTCGGGCAAATCGTCGCGAATCATGGGACGGTTCGTGGGTATCACGATGACCTTGAGGTCGTATATCTCGTCGAACTCGTCGGCTTCGGTGGCCGCGGTTCCCGTCATTCCCGCCAACTTGTCGTACATGCGAAAGAAGTTTTGGAAGGTGATCGTGGCGAGAGTCTGGGTCTCTTCGCGAATCTCGAGGCCTTCTTTGGCTTCCAGCGACTGATGCAGGCCGTCGCTGTAGCGCCGCCCCGCCATCAACCTGCCGGTAAACTGATCCACGATTACCACGCGACCGTCGCTAACGACGTAATCCCGGTCACGCCTCATTAACTCCTTGGCTTTTAGAGCCTGGGTAAGGAAGTGGTTTAATTCTATGTGGGCAGGGTCGAACAGATCTTCAATCCCCAACCGCTTCTCGACCAAGGCCAAACCTTCATCGGTCGGAACCACGTTCCGGGCCTCTTCGTCAACCGTATAGTGTTCATCCCTCTTCAGAAACCGCGCTATCTGAGCGAAGATGCGATAATTATCCGCCTGCTTTCTCGGGGCACCGGAAATGATCAAGGGCGTTCTCGCCTCATCGATCAATACGCTGTCCACCTCGTCTATGATGGCGTAATGCAATGGCCTTTGGACCAGCCTGTCCGCCGAAGTAGCCATGTTATCGCGAAGATAATCGAAACCGAATTCGTTGTTGGTCCCATACGTAACATCCGCGGCGTACGCGCTCCGGCGCTCCTCGCTTTTGAGCCCGGAAACTATCAGGCCAACCTCCATGCCCAAGAAGCGATATACTTCACCCATCCACTCGCTGTCACGTCTCGCGAGATACTCGTTAACCGTAACTACGTGGACACCTTTACCCCCCAGGGCATTAAGATATGCGGGCATGGTCGCCACCAGAGTCTTACCCTCACCCGTCTTCATCTCGCACACCATGCCACGATGGAGACCCAACGCGCCCAGCACCTGGACATCGAAGTGGCGCTGGCCCAATATCCGTTTCGCGGTTTCTCGAACCACTGCGAAGGCTTCTATAAGGATATCGTCCATGGTTTCGCCGTCATTGAGACGGCGGCGGAAGGCAGGGGTCATCGCCGCCAGTTCCTCGTCCGTCTTGGCTTCCATCTCCGGTTCGATCGCATTGATGGCATGGAGCGTCGGCTGCAGACGGCGCAATTCTCTTTCGTTAAAATCAAACATCTTCTTCAGGAATCCCAACAATCGGACGATTACCTCCCAAGTCTCATTACTTACCTAGTATTCTAACATCCGCCGCACATATGCAAATCGGGGTTACTTTTCGCTAATCACGAGGGAATCGTCGTATTCGAGCGGCTCGGATATGTCGAGATGACCGAGCTCTCGAGACTCACCCTCGACACTTATCTTGGCGCGGGTGAAACCGAGATCGTTATCCAACAGGCTGTTTATGACGGAGTAAACCGCTAACATCTCCCCCAGGGTACCCTTCGCATCGAGGATTTCCGAGCTGAAGTCGATTAGCACCAGGGTCGGGTCGTCGGAGTCGGCAACTGCCGTAATCCGGGTATCTTCGGGCAGGACCTCCTGCGCGGCGGGCTCCACCGGTCCCGCCATCAATTCTCCAACCACCAGGTCGGCATCCTTTTCTTCCGCTCTTACGGTGCGATAAACGCGCACCATATTACCTTCATCCGTGCCGAAGTACAAAGTCACCGTATGATCCGATTTCTCCCCCTCCTCTTCGACTACAGCCTTCGATTCATCCACCACAAAGTCGAACTCCAGATCCTCCACGGCCACCTCGGGAAGGTCGTTCAGGGAGAAGGAGGCCAGGGCCACGGGATAACTCGTCTCCTCCGAATAATCCCGCGATTCATCCGGTGCCGTGTAAGAAGCCGATACCGTTATCTCAAAACCCTCTTCATCCTTGGAGTACGTCATGTTTTCTATGACTACCCCGTAACCCGAGTTCGGTACCTCTCCACGGGTTACGGCGACGTAGACGGTGTCATCGACTACCATCCAATCGCGGACGGCTTCCTCCATCGAGTCCGTCCATTCCTTCACTTCCTCGGGAATATCCTCGGGTTCGACGAAATCGATATCGCCGGATTCGGGAGGCGGTTCCTCCGATTGCCAGCATCCTACCGAAAAGGCGCCGAGGAAGACGACCAGCGCGATCATTGACACAATCTTCGATCGATTCACTGTTGATGCGCCTCCTTTACCCCGCATTGGGGCGTGGATCTCTTTCGAAAGAGACGAAGACATCAATTGCAGTGTTCCAAAACGACACGACGGCCGGAATCCGCAGGAAATCCGTGCCGTCGCAGCGTCCTCCGCGAGTGGGCCTGTAAGCCGAATTCTGTCGTGGACAGTCATTTATCTGGGACGCCGATTGCCCGGCGCCTCCAGCGGCTAACCCGAGAGGTCGGCGGGGTGCGTCATCCCTCCCCTCTTTACCCTTGCTCCGGGTGGGGTTTGCCTGGCCGGCCGGTTACCCGACCGCCGGTGGTCTCTTACACCACCATTTCACCCTTACCCCGAATGGGGCGGTGTAATTTCTGTGGCACTTTCCTGGAGGTTGCCCTCACCGGATGTTATCCGGCACCCTACCCTGTGAAGTTCGGACTTTCCTCACCAACGATCCTCGTCCTCGCTAATACAAACCTGTGCGCGATCGAAATGGTGCCGAATGCGGGGATCGGTGGCGCGACTGCCCGGCCCACTCGTAATTAGAGTATAGCAAACCGAGTCGGCCCTGTCCAAAATCCGCGGGGCCGCGATCCCGATTATGACGGAGCAAACGGGTAATGCTCATAAGCAAAAAGTGCCCCACGGATCGGTTTTTGGTTCCATCTCTATTACATCGCAGGAGCGTCCCGCGTCCTCGAGTTCACTGCCCAATGCGGCCGCAAAATCGTCCAAAAACGGTGCTTCGGAGCTCGCATGACCCATGTCAATTACGACGAGACCCGCGGCGGCCATATCTTCAGCCGTGTGGTAATCTACGTCCCCCGTAATAAGGAGGTCTGCGCCCCTGGCCACCGCCGGTTCCCAAAGATCGGCCCCCGCTCCCGAGCTGATGGCTACCCGTCGAACGGTCCCGTTTTCGTCTCCGATGATTCGCAGCGAGTCTATCCCCCCAATATCACAGAGCTCGCCCGCCAGATCTTTCACCCTGGTGGCCCGGGGAAGATGGCCCAATCGTCCGAGCCCAACGCCCGAGGAAATATCGAGGGGATGTACGTCGTACGCGGGTTCCTCGTAGGGATGCTCTCGCAGCATTACCCGTATGAGATCTCCAAGAATATGCCTTGGGACCACGGTTTCCAGGCGGTACTCATCGACACAGTTGATCCGACCGCGCTCACCGAGATAGGGATTCGAATCCCTGGACGGGCGGAAGGTCCCCTGGCCCGAAGCGGCGAATGTGCAATGGCTGTAATGCCCTATACTCCCCGCACCCGCGTCACCAAGAGCGCGCCGCAACCGCGGAAGGCAATCCGCGGGTACGAAGACGGTCAACTTTAGCAGATCCCTCTCGGGAACTATTGGGACCGGATTCTCCAGCCCGAGCCTTCGCGCCATACGAGCAGTCGGCCCCAACCGAGACTTGTCCAGGTTCGTGTGGGAGGAATAGACCGCAATGTCACGAGACAGCAAAGCGTAGACCAGACGACCTACGCGATCCCTCGGGACCACCTCTCGAAGTGGAGAGAATATCAGGGGATGATGCGTGACGAGCATGTCGAGATCCTCGCTGCAGCCCCGCTCCACCACATCCATCGTCACTTCCAGCGTTACTCCGATTCGGGCGATGTCTCGGTCGGGATCTCCCAGCTGCAAACCGACATTATCCCAATCCTCGGCGCGATCTTCGGGCACCAAACGGTCCAGGACGTCACACACTTCGCTCAGCCGGGGACAGTTCAAGATTGAACCCTCCCGATCGTCGCGGCCAGGACCAGCGAAGCCATCCGGGCGGTGGCGGAATCGGCGCGCGAGTTCAATATGACGGGAACCCTTGCTCCCACGACCAAGCCCGCCATCGGCGCGTTGGCGAGATAGGTCAAGGTCTTGCCCATCAGGTTGCCCGCTTCTATGTCGGGAACCACGACGATATCCGCTTTCCCCGGCACCTCTCCGGCGATCCCTTTGGTGGCAGCGGCATCCGCATCCAGCGCGTTGTCCAGGCCGAGGGGACCATCGACGAACGCCTCACCGAACTCTCCGCGATCTGCCATCTTGGCGATGGCGGCCCAATCCCGGGTAACCGACATATTACCCTGCACCTTCTCTACCGCGGCAACCAGGGCGATCCGCGGTGGACGACCGAGCAAACTCCTCCCGGCTTCCGCGGCGTCGCGTACGATTTCCACCCGGGTCTCGAAGTCGGGATCGACGTTTATTCCCCCGTCGGTCATCCCGAGTAACCTGGGAAAAGACGGCACGTCGAAAAAGCCCACGTGGCTCAAACGCCGGCCGACCACCAGGCCCGCCTCGTCACTAAGAATTGCCTTCAGGAAAGCACTCGAAGAAACCCTCCCCTTCATAACCATATCCGATTCCCCGCGGCCGGCACTCAGGGCGGCATCGGTAGCCGGATCTTTCGATTGGATGATCTCCAACATACCATCTGGAATATCCTCCAATTCCAGATGTTTCCTCAAGACATCAGCTCTATCGAACAACAGACATCGAGCCAATCCGTAACGCGCGCCAGCCAAACAGGTCTGCAACACGGCCTCGTCCGCGGCGCCGGCGACCGCGACGACCGCCGGATCCGCGGGGGTGATCCTGTCCGCGAATGGAGCGAAATGATCGAAAGCGAATTCTTTCATCGACGAAACCTCCCGTTTCTTCTAGGTCCGGAGGATACGCGATCCGGCCGAAGAATGATGGTCAAGGGTCACGGTAATCTTTGGCGGTTCTGACCTTCGCTCCTCCCTGTGCGGGGACCGACCGTTTCGATAACTTGTGTATGATTCGGAGATACCTGTCCCGCAGGTTGAAAGGAAGGACGATATGTCCGCGAAGAATTCCATGGCGATCCAAACCAGGGGGCTTTCCCGCTCTTTCGGTTCCACGTTGGCCTTGGCGGATCTAAGCATCTCGGTATCTCGAGGAGAAGTATTCGGACTCCTGGGCCATAACGGAGCCGGAAAGACGACGACCATTCGGTTGCTAAACGGGGTGGTTGAACCCACTTCGGGAACCTCTCGAGTCCTCGGATTAGATCCCGTGAGCCAGGGACCCGAATTGCGAGAACGGAGCGGAGTGTTGACCGAAACTCCCGCGCTGGATGAAAGGATCACGGCCCGCGAGACACTCCTTTGGCAGGCGGAGATTTTCAATATGCCCGCCCGGGACATACCCGATCGAATCTCCCGACTCCTCGATACGTTCCAATTGAGTGATCGTGGCGACGACAGGATTGGCAGTTTCAGCAGGGGAATGAAAGGCCGGTTGGCCCTCGCCCGGGCGCTGTTGCACGACCCCGAGATACTGTTTCTCGATGAGCCCACAACGGGATTGGACCCCGTGGCCACTCGCACGGTACATGGGATAATCGAACACCTCTCCAAAAATGAGGGACGTACGGTCTTCCTGTGCACTCACAACATGATGGAGGCCTCGCGCCTGTGTCACCGGGTCGCCGTAGTAGACCACGGACACCTCGTCGCCCTGGGAACTCCGGGGGAGCTTTCTCGCAGGCTCATCCAGGACATCTCGGTTCGCCTGGAGGTCGATCCCCAAGATGTCGACACCGCCACCGAAATCCTGGCGGATCATAAACCCCGTATCGAGAGCCCATCCGGCATGATCTCCATCTCCGCGGGTAACAAAGATGATATTCCCACCGTGTTGGGTATCCTCTCGACGGCGGGTATTTCCGTTTACCGCGTGGAGCCACGGGAGCCGACGCTGGAAGATGTCTATTTATCGCTGTACCGAGGGGACCGATCGGTATGAACTGGCGAGCAATGCGGGCAATAATGCAAAAGGACATCCGGGTGGTCACGCGAAGTCGAGGGGTTTTCCTGCCTCTGATCATAGTTCCCACCGCACTTATGATCTTCATTCCCGCGGTCTTGGCCCTCTCCCTGGGCAATATGGGAGCCGAGATTGCGCAATTCGATCGCATGCTGCAATCCATGCCTCCCAACCTGCTGCAAACACTCGAAGGCTTCGATGAGCGCGCTCAGATCACCATACTCACACTCGTTTACGTCATGGCTCCCATGTACCTCGTGGTTCCGCTCATGGTAGCCAGCGTGATCGCAGCCGACAGTTTCGCCGGCGAAAAGGAGCGCAACACTTTGGAAGCGCTCCTATACACCCCAACCACGGACCGGGAACTATTCTGGGCCAAGCTCGGCTCCGCGTGGATACCGGCCATCGCCGTCGCGTGGGGTTCCTTCCTCCTTTACGGCCTTGTGGGCAACATCGCGGCCTGGCCCCTCGTGGGTCGTCTCCTTTTCCCCAATTGGATGTGGATGATCCTGGCCATCTTCGTCGCTCCCGCCGTCGCGGGAATCGGCCTCGCCACCTCGGTGCTCGTCTCCGCGAGGGTGTCAACCTTTCAGGAAGCGTATCAGCTCGGCGGAGTAATCGTACTGCCCGTCGTCCTCTTGGTCGTGGCCCAGGTCACCGGGCTTTTGTATCTTGACTCCAAAATGGTCTTCCTTCTCGGAATCGCCTTTTGGATCATCTGTGCCGTCTTGATACGGCACGGAAGTTCCCTTTTCACCCGGTCGAGGCTCCTCACTGGCTCCTAATACCCGACTCCCGGCGACGTGGGCCGTCGCCGAGATCGGGACGCACAGATTCTTTGGGGTACCGGTATAGCCCCTCCGAAGTGCAGGTGAGCGTCGTGACCCGGTGGGGAACGATTGGTCCCAGGCTTGCCCGAGGGAGTCCCAGCCTCCGTAGATGGGATTCCCCATCCCCGCAAAACGATGCG
>CAYLPL010000046.1:0-10322 GCA_964385545.1 uncultured Clostridia bacterium
CGTTTAAAGAGGCCTTCATGCAGGCCACACCGGCACTTCTAGAACCCATTTATGAAGTCGAAGTCAGGGTGCCCGAAAACTACATGGGCGATGTGATAGGCGATCTAAACCGGAAACGAGGGAAGATTACCGGTATGGAGCCCGATGGGAGAATGCAGATCATCCGGGCACGGGTACCGGCGGCGGAAATGACTCGCTACGCGATCGATTTGCGCTCCATCACCCAGGGCCGAGGGACGTACACGATGGAGTTTTCCGCGTACGAATCGGTGCCATCGGACATCCAGGAGAGGATCGCGGAAGCAGCCCGCACCGAACAAGAGTAATGGGACCGGCGGGGAAAGATGGATCTTTCCCCGCCGCCCAAAACCTTGCCGTCCGGCAAACCAGATTTAAGGTTACCGCTCTTGTTCGGGAAAGTGTTCATCCAAATAGCGACGAAAGAGATCTTCGGAGTCTTCCTCATCTGCATTCTCGCGCGGTGACACGTCGTCGATCTTTTTTCGTTCGGTGCGATCTTCGGCGGTCCGTTCATGGAGTTTTTGGAGTCTTTCCATCTGCTCTGGACTCAAGACGTGAGGGCGTTCATCCATCGAAGCAGCGCGCCGGGTGTCGAGTATGGCCTCGATCTTCCGGGCCAGCGCGTCCCTGCTCTCGGGATCGCGCACCTCGCTCGCAGGTATCCGCAGTACCTCGTATCCTACACCGCGGAGATAACGATCCTTCTTCCGATCGACCAGTTGGCGATCCTTCGCGAGATGGTGGTACCCATCTATCTCGATTATTACGGTATCCTGGACCAAAAGATCGATCTCATAGCGCCCGATGAGGCAACTGCGCGCCACCTCGAAACCGCGCTTTTCCAGATGATCACCCAGAAACTGTTCGCTCCAGCTTGCGCTTCCATGCACGTGGATACGCCTCCTCAGGCCCAGTATACAATTGTGTGGTCGTATCGAGGAACTGGAATCCTTTTCCGAACTGCGCGTACGTACGAGCTTGACAAACCGACGCTCATAGGAAGATAATGCTGGAAATCAGGCACATTTGATTCACCGACCGTGACGAGGCCAATCTTCGGTTACCTCGGCGAAAGAGAACTATCCCCATAGGCTGAAAGGGATGGGCGTCGCAGGCCAGAAGTACCCACCTCCGAGTCCCGGGTGTTGAGCCCGGCGGATCCTCCCGTTAACGAGGCGAGCAGTGATGGCTGTTCCGAGAGGGCGGGCCGAGCCCGCCAACAAAGGTGGTACCGCGAATCCCAGCGTCCTTTGGTCGCTGGGATCTTTTGTTTTGGCCCTTCTGAACGGGCGTGGATCGGGGAGGTGTGGCAATTGAACGTTTCCAAACAGGGTTTTCTCGATAATGTCAGTTTAACGTTTATTGGAGCCGGCAACATGGCGGAAGCGATGATCAGGGGGCTTTTGGAAAGACGATCCATCGAACCCCATGCCATTTCGGTAAACAATCGCACCGGTGGCGCGCGATTGCGGCGTATGAGCGAGGTCTACGGTGTGCGAACGATGGAATCCAAAAGAGATGTGGTGTCCAATGCGGATGCCATCATCCTGGCGGTGAAGCCTGTGGACTTCGAAGAGTGTATGAAGGAGCTGGTCCCGCACGTTCGGGAGGATCAACTGTTGATTTCGATCCTGGCCGGGATTACGTCCAAGCATATTTGCGAATACTTACCGAGAAATGTGATAGCGAGGGCGATGCCCAATACATCCGCTCGAGTTGGAGCCGGTGTTACTGCCCTGTCTTACCCGAGGGATATCGATCCTTTAGACCGGAACATCGTTCGGATCATTTTCGAATCTGTCGGTGCAGTCGTCACCGTGGAGGAATGTCTGCTCGATGCTGTCACCGGGCTCAGTGGCAGCGGTCCGGCCTACATCTACTATGTCGCCGAGGCTTTGACCGATGCTGGAGAAGAGTTGGGGTTGGACCGAGAAATAGCATTACGGCTTGCCGTGGAAACAATCGCGGGCGCGGGGGCGATGTTAAAGGGGGACAAGCCCCCCGTCGAGCTTCGCCGAGAGGTCACCTCCGCCGGCGGCACCACGGAAGCGGGAATAGAAATCCTGGACCGACGCGAGTTTTCCGGTATTCTCAAGGCGGCCGTGCGGGGTGCAGCGTATCGTTCCCGTGAGATGGCCAAACTGCACCGTTGTCCTGGAACCCGAAGGGCGATATGAGGGAATAGCCGATATCCATAGGCGAATACGCCAATCTCGCGAATCACCGAGGAGATCACCACTACGCCGCGTGGTGATCTCCTCTCGTGCCTACTGTGCGATTTGCCACCCTTTGGGTTTACTGGTTCTGCGCCCATGGTATAATGGTTCAGGAAGGTCAGAGAACATCAGGGGCGGGTGAGCCGATGCCGACGCTTAGCGACTATATAGAGCGTTACCTCCGCCGATTAATAGAGGAGTCGGGGGAGATGGTGGAGATCAAGAGGGCGGAGTTGGCTACGCGATTCCGCTGTGTACCGAGCCAGATCAACTATGTGCTGCAAACTCGGTTTACCCCGGAAAGAGGTTACGTGATCGAGAGTCGACGGGGTGGCGGAGGATATATCCGGATCATTCGGCTTTCCGACGGGCCACGTACGCGTTTCCTGAGAGGCCTTTTGGCGGATCTCGACGATACGCTCACGGTACAGGAGGCGCGCGGATATCTCCACCGCATGTTCGAGGCAGGCATTCTCACGCGTCGCGAGCAGCGTTTGATTGCAATCGCACTCGGCGTCGATCGTGGCAGCCTGACGAAGATAAGTGATTCTCGAAGGGCGGCAATGATGTACAGAATGCTCTCCGTCATTTCGAGTTTGCCCAAAGGATGAGAGGAAGCAGCTGGTATGGAATGGTGCGTGAAAGTATGATATGCGAGATTTGTGGGCAGGCGGAGGCCACGGTTCATATTACCCGAACGATAAACGGTGAGACCAAAGAGATATACCTTTGTCCAAAATGCGCCGCAGCCGCAGGGCATCTGCCGTGGGCTTCTGGAAAGGAGTTCCCGGTGGGTACCCTCTTCGGCAGCCTATTCGACATCGGGAGCGTTTCGGAAGATGTAGGGGATGCGGCGTCGATGGGACGGGGTGTGTGTCCCGGGTGTGGAAGCACCTACGAAAGCTTTCGCGAGACGGGATTCTTCGGTTGTGCCGAGTGCTACGATGCCTTTGCAGGAGCGCTCGAGCCACTTCTAAAGAAGATCCACGGCGACACTATACACCGCGGCAAGAGACCCGCGGCAGCGCCACAGGAGAGCCACGCCACTACCATTCGAAGGCTACGTGAACAGCTAAAGAGAGCGGTCGAATTGGAGGAGTACGAAAGGGCCGCCGAGATACGGGACGAGATTCAGCGATTGGAAGGTGAACAGTGATGGGTCATACTCCCGCTCCTTTCAGCACTACGGTCAGCCGATGGATGACTACGGAAGGCAACGTAGATAATGTGGTGGTCTCGACGCGGCTGGGATTGGGCCGCAATCTTTCCGATCATCCGTTTCCTCCTTCTGCTACGCTGGTGGCACAAAAACGCGTGCTCGAGCTCGTCAAAGACGGCGTGGAAGAGATCTCCAGGGATAGCGGCAACAATTTGACCCTGTATCCTCTGGAAGAAATCGAGCCACTTGATCGGTGGATCCTGGTGGAAAAGCATCTCGTGAGTCCGCATCTGGTGCAAAAGGGCGGTTCTTCGGGCGTAATATTGGATTCAGATGAAACCACGAGTGTGATGGTTAACGAAGAGGACCACCTGAGAATACAGTGCCTGCTCCCCGGTTTCGATTTGGAGGGTGCCTGGGGGAAGGCCGACGGGATGGACGATCTGGTGTCTTCGGTAGTGGATTATGCCTTTCACTCTCGTTACGGCTATCTGACGGCATGTCCCACCAACGTGGGTACCGGTCTTCGGGGTTCCGTGATGGCCCATCTGCCGGGTCTGGTCCTGACGAGGGGTATGGAACCGTTAATGTCTGGTTTGAGCAAGGTTGGAGCCGTGGTACGGGGAGTGTACGGTGAAGGCAGCGATGCAGAGGGTAACCTCTTCCAAATATCCAATCGAGTTAGTCTCGGTTCTTCGGAAGGGGAGATACTGGAGAACCTCGGAGCGGTAGCCCGAGAATTAATCAGCAGGGAAAGATCGGCGCGCGAATCCCTGCTAGCCGGCGATCGTTATGAAATGGAGGACCGCATTTATCGGTCATACGGGGTCCTGACCAATGCGCGGAAGATATCTTCTGAGGAGGCCCTCAACCTGCTTTCGATGGTTCGGCTGGGCGCCGACCTCAACATCTTGGCCGGCAACGTTCGCGATACCTTCTCCGAGCTGATCGTACGCATTCGTCGCGCCAGTTTACAGAGAATAGTTGGAGAGGAGCTCGGTCCCGAACAACGGGATGTGAGACGAGCATCCTTAATACGCAGACGTCTGATTTCGTAGAGATGACCACATTACCCGGGCAGGGTTTAAGGAGGAATTGACTGTGTTTGGAAGATATTCTGCCAGAGCGCACAAGGTGATCATGTTGGCCCAAGAAGAGGCTCGTCGCCTCAACTACAATTACGTGGGGACAGAACACTTACTCTTGGGTCTGATTCGCGAAGGTAGCGGAATTGCCGCGAAGGCCCTCGAGAACCTGGACGTGGACCTGGCGGAAGTGCGAGAAGAAGTCGAGAACATTATCGGTAAGGGGAATACTCCGGCGAGCGGACAGGTTGGTTTTACCCCCCGCGCGAAGAAGGTAGCGCTGGAGCTGGCGCCCGAAGAGGCCCGCCGGCTCGGCAACAATTACGTGGGGACGGAACATCTTCTGCTGGGTCTCATCCGTGAGGGGGAAGGAGTCGCTGCCCGCGTATTGCAGAACGTAGGCGCGGAACTCGATCGGGTTCGCAACGAGGTAATCGATCTCCTGGGGAGTACCGGTACCGGGGGGACGCCCCCTGCGGCCGGACATAGCGAGGAGGTTCCATCTTCGGGCAAATCGAAGACTCCCGCCCTAGATACCTACGGACGCGACCTGACCGAGATGGCCAAAGAAGGCGCCCTCGATCCTGTGATCGGACGAGACAAGGAGATTCAGCGCGTCATCCAGATTCTCAGTCGTCGTACCAAGAACAACCCGGTTCTAATCGGAGATCCGGGCGTCGGTAAGACTGCCATCGTCGAGGGCCTGGCCCAAAGGATAGTCGACGGGAAAGTTCCCGAAATTCTCAAGGATCGTCGCGTGGTTGGTCTGGATATGGGTAGCCTCGTAGCGGGTTCGAAGTACCGCGGGGAGTTCGAAGAACGTCTAAAGAGAGTGATGAGCGAGATAATCAAGGCGGGCAACGTGGTTCTGTTTATCGACGAAATGCATACGATCGTAGGGGCCGGAGCGGCCGAGGGAGCGATCGATGCCTCCAACATCATAAAGCCCTCGCTTACTCGAGGCGAGATGCAGGCGATAGGTGCGACGACGATAGACGAGTATCGCAAGCATGTAGAGAAGGACGCGGCCCTCGAACGTCGTTTTCAGCCGATAGTTGTGGATGAACCCAGCGTTAGTGAAGCGATCGCGATACTCCGCGGACTGCGAGACGAATACGAAGCCCACCACCGGGTGGAAATTACCGACGATGCCATCGAGGCGGCGGTTAATCTGGCCGACAGATACGTCACGGATAGGTTCCTTCCCGATAAGGCCATAGATCTAATGGACGAGGCTGCCTCCCGGGTCCGGCTCGACGCTTTCGTGCCACCTCCCGAGATGAAGGAGATGGAAAACAAACTCGAGGAATTGCGTCGGGAAAAAGAAGCCGCCATCTCGAACCAGGAATTCGAAAGGGCGGCCGAGCTCAGGGACCAGGAGATGAAACTCAAAGAGGAAATATCCCGGCGCAGAGAAGACTGGGCCGAAGAGCAGATGACGGAGAAATGCGTGGTCACCGAGGAACACATTGCTTCCATCGTCTCCGATTGGACCGGTATCCCCGTTTTCCGACTGACGGAGACAGAGACCGAAAGGCTGATAAACTTAGAAAAGATCCTGCACGAAAGGATCATATCTCAGGATGAGGCGGTGACCGCCGTTTCCAAGGCCGTTCGGAGGGGACGCGCCGGGTTGAAGGATCCCCACAGGCCAATAGGTTCCTTCATATTCCTCGGCCCCACGGGTGTCGGCAAGACCGAGCTGGCCAAAGCTTTGGCGGAGGCGCTTTTCGGTGACGAAGATGCCATGATCACCATCGATATGTCCGAATACATGGAGCGACACACTGTGGCCAGGCTCTTTGGGGCTCCCCCGGGATACGTAGGATATGAAGAAGGTGGTCAGTTGACCGAGGCGGTTCGTCGTAAGCCATACAGCGTGGTGTTGTTCGACGAGATCGAAAAGGCACACCCCGAGGTATTCAATACCCTATTGCAGGTATTGGAAGAGGGTCGGCTCACCGAAGCACGAGGTCGCTCGGTGGACTTCCGCAACACGGTTGTGATTATGACATCCAACGTCGGCGCGGAATTGATCCGAAGGGAGACGGCCGTCGGATTTAGGGCCACGGACGAATCCGAAGGTATGGATTATGAGTCGATGAAGAGCAAAATAATGGAAGAGGTCAAGCGTACCTTCCGACCGGAGTTTCTGAACCGGGTGGACGACGTTATCGTCTTCCACGCCCTGACTAACGAGGATCTGAGATCCATCCTCGACCTCATGCTGGTGGATCTACAGGAGCGCATCGGCGAACGAGTGCATCTCGCTCTCACCGAGGGGGCGAAAGAGCTGCTGATCAATGAAGGTTACGATCCGGTTTACGGAGCCCGTCCATTGCGACGTGCGATAGTGAGGCTGCTGGAGGATCCCCTCTCAGATGCAATCCTGGATGGGCGTTTTGCCGAGGGGCAGCAGGTCGTCGTGGATGCGGAGAACTCGACCATGGTCTTGTTGGACTCGGAACAGGCGGACGAGCGGGGGTTGGAGCCGGTGCCCATCCTGACTCAAATGCCGGATGCCCTCAGCGTGGAAAAACCTGCGTCGGGGGCTTCCGATCCGAAATCGATGAGCGATACCCCCACCCCAGGTGATCTCGAGGAAGATGATGGCTCCGAAGGGGAGAAGTCAAAAGAGTAACGATAGAATGAAGAATCGATGGGTGAAAGGGCCCCGGGGTTATTCCGGGGCCCTTCGCGGTATCGGAGCACCATTGCCTACGGGGTTGATCAACTCAAGTTAAAAATGCCAAGGGTGTTGAGGCGTTTGTGCTCCTTCATGAAGATATCGTATAAGTTCAAATTGAAGGCATCGCAGAGGGCGGTCAGGTAAAAGAATTCCGTTCCAATTTCGGTCTCGATGGTTTCGCGGCAATCCTCACAGAGTTCGCCGTCTATGTGGTTGCTCATGTAGTTGGGGAGTTCCTGGAGAGATACATGTTCTGGGATCTCTGGTTTCTCGGCCCTTATGCTTATGCAACCGCAGCTGGTTGCCGCCTTCGCTACTGCTCTGCTGACGCGGGCCGATGCCTCCTGATGTTTGGAGAGAATGTCGAGGATGCTACGGTGCCGCACGATGCATTCACTGACGACTTTCTGAAAGTCATCACTGATCAAATCTTTCATAGTCGCCCTCCGTCCCCTATCATGTTCCAAAACCCCAAATTGATTATATCCGTCGCTCATCGGAAGTGTCAAAGATTTGTGGATAACTGTGATGCCCTCATAACCTTTGAACAGGTCGTCGTCTGCATAGTACATTAGGGTTACCGGAAAAAGGTTGCGCAGGTAGTGTCGGGAAGATCATCGGCTACTGGGGATTTCGGGAAATGTGAGTGGGGTAGACTTGGGACATATACCTAGGGGAATACGCAGCGACTATCGAGCTGAATGGAGGTGCGGGGCGAAATGAGTGACGTTATAGGTGGCGGCAAGCGTCCGCGTTTGCGGATTACCAGGACGATTAGGTTCATACTTACCGGGGTCGGCTTCATTATCGGCATCGCTGTGGGGCTGTATTACGTAGAACCCTTACGCGCGGCCCTGGGGCTATCCCTACCTACGTTGGAACGCATTGGTCTCGTGGTGCTCTTCGGGCTAATCGGTGGACCGATTTTCGCATACCTGGGACCGATTCTCGCTGAAGTCCTGATCGGAATCGGGTATTGGATCGAGCATAGACTCTTGAGAATTCCCGTGGGAGACATCGTGGCGGGCAGTTTTGGACTCATATTCGGCCTCATAATTGCTAATCTAATTGGGTCTGCCCTTGGTCAACTCCCCTGGCTGGGTCGTTTCATACCCGCGGTCAGCGCGATCCTACTGGGTTCAGTCGGATGGATCGTGGGGGTGAACAAGAAATCGGACTTATCGGAGTGGATTCATGGTTTGCGGTTCCCAGAGTTGTTTCCCCGTGGTTCCTCCAAAGAGGATGAGGGCGAAGAGGAAGACGTCGATACGTCCGCGGCCATCAAGATACTCGATTCCAGTACAATAATCGATGGAAGGATCGCCGATGTGGCCAAGACCGGTTTCTTGGAAGGTCCTCTCGTGATACCTTCTTTCATCTTGGATGAAGTGCAGCGTATAGCTGATTCTTCCGATGACGCAAGGAGGGGGCGAGGCCGGCGAGGTCTCGATATACTAAACCGCATGCAACAGGAGCTGGACATTCCCGTGCGAGTGGAACGCATGGATTTCGACGATGAAGCTCCGGTGGATTCGCGGTTACTCGAGGCCGCGCGGCGGTTCGAGGGCAAGGTTGTCACCAACGACTACAACCTCAACAAAGTGGCTGCGCTTCAGGGTGTCGTGGTCCTCAACATCAACGATTTGGCCAACGCGGTAAAGCCCATGGTGATCCCCGGAGAGGGCATGGAGATCTTCTTGCTACGTGAGGGTAAAGAGGAGGGCCAGGGAGTGGGATATCTCGAGGACGGCACGATGGTCGTGGTCGACGACGGTAGACCTTTCGTGGGAACGAGCCTGGAAGTGGTCGTAACCAGCGTTCTGCAGACTTCGGCCGGGCGTATGATATTCGCCAAGCCCAAAGATGCGAAGGTGGACGCGCAATGAGGACGCACGCTTCCTCCAATGCTACCATATCGCTGATCATCGCGGCGGCGGGTAGTGGCCGGCGCATGGGCGGAGTGCCCAAACCCTTCCTGACTCTCGACGGCAAGTCGCTCCTTTTGCACTGTCTTACCAACCTGGGAGAGCATCCGGATGTCGACAGGATCGTGATTGCCTCCCGGAAGGATTTGTTGTCACAGGTCGAGGCGATGGTTTCGCGCTGGGGGGGGCGAGCGGATATTATCGAAGGTGGATCTACGCGCGCCCGGTCCGTACAAAATGCCTTGCGGTTCCTGGACGGTGAAGGAGATCTTGTGGCCGTGCACGATGCTGCGAGACCTCTGGCCACGGGGCGCCTTCTGGGCAGGGTTGCCGAAATGGCGGGCGCGCACGGAGCCGCCGTGCCCGTTCTACCCGTAAGCGATACCGTGAAAAGGATCAGCCCTCCCGGTACCGACCGGGCGGAAATGGTATTGGAAACGGTCGGTAGAAGTTTGCTTCGTGCCGTGCAAACTCCCCAGGTATTCCGTAACCGGGTATTGTCGCGGGCCTACGCTTCGCCGTGCGGTGATCTGGCCCAGTTTACCGACGACGCTTCCGTGCTCGAAGCTTCTGGGCACCCCGTGTTCCTCGTTGCCGGGGAAGAGGACAACATCAAGATAACCACCCCGCGCGATCTCCAGATCGCTCGCAGTTTCTTTTCCGATAGGGATGACCTGCGAGTGGGTTGTGGTTACGACAGCCACAGATTGGTGGCCGGTCGTCCACTGATAATTGGAGGGGTGAGCATACCTTCCCCGGTAGGCTTGGACGGACATTCCGATGCGGATGTACTCCTGCATGCCCTGGCGGATGCCCTTTTGGGCGCTGCGGCATTGGGGGACATAGGTCGTCACTTTCCACCCGAAGACGATCGGTATAGGGACGCCGATAGTACCGAACTCCTTTCCGAGGTGGTGACCAGGATCGGCAAAAACGGATTCGTACCGATCAACGTCGACGCCACGGTGGTGATCGAAAGACCGCGCCTCGCTCCCCACATTAGTGATATGGTGGAAACGATCGCTCGCCTTTTGGGCATATCGCGCGATTTCGTGTCGGTGAAGGCATCGACTGATGAAGGAATGGGACCGGTTGGTAGGGGTGAAGGTGCCGCTGCTTGGGCCGTGTGCTCCTTGAGACGGCGAATGGGTGTTCTCGCGGGCGAAGATATTCTGGAGGTGTGACAGTTGACCCTTTACATTACCAATACCCTGTCCGGGGAAAAAG
>CAYLPL010000047.1:0-10313 GCA_964385545.1 uncultured Clostridia bacterium
TCATAGTGCTCCCCGGTGGTATTTCCACCACCACACGCCGAACGCGTCGCGCGAATTCCGTACCTCTCGGGGCCAGTGGAGGGGTTTTCCCGGGATCGGCACCGGCGAAATAATTCCACAACCACGTTACGTACCCTTCGCCGATCCCGTCGGTTTCCGGTGTACTCCCCACCTCCCGCCAAAACTCGGGATCCTCGTGTCCGGGCAGAGTGCTACGATACAGCCCCCGGGACGACAACGCGAGCAGGACCCTTCCCATGGGAGTTTCCACTCCGATCCACTGCAAGACCCAGTCATCCCTTCATCGCGAGGTAAGCCTCTTTCGACATTTTACAGCTCTCGAGGCGGGATGCAAAACGGGGTTTCGCAAAATGAAAGGGCGAGACCAGGATGCTCCCGCCCTTCCTTACGTCTTCCGTACTGAATTGACGTTATCTATAACCTATCTATGACCCAGTCCACACCGAGTTCCGACAGCCTGCTCGGGGTGGGGCGACCCAAATCATCCCATCCCATGAGATGATAGTAGGTCACTCGCGCCCGGTTGTAGACCTTCTGATCGATCTCCTTGCCCTCGAGCGGGCCGCGCTCGAAGGCGGTGAAGAACCTATCATTGAGCTCGTCATCGCGATCGTCGAAACCACAGTTCATATTGAATATGCGGGCTAACGTTGCGGCTCGTTCGCCGGCCTTGACCAGCTCGTAAACACTGGTATCCCAGCCGGTGATGGCCCTGATGGCGTCCACGTATTCCCGCTTGGTCCAGGGTATGAATTGGCAGCATACCGAGGAGTTCAGCATGTGCTTCCAGTTGCTCTCGTAGTAGAAAAGCCGTACCTTGCGGCCGGTTAGGTCGTCGATGGGTAAAGGTTCCAGTATCCCGAAGACACTGACGTCGTCGGCGCTGTTCTCGTAAGCGGTGTCGTGGATATTGTGGCAGTGATCAGCACCCGTAGGAGAGACCGAGTAACCCAACCCGAGCCCGTGCTTGAAGCGGGGCTCGTGCATGGGAATCTCCTGCCCCTTAATGGTCAGGGCCATCTCGTGCGCCTGGGGCCCGATCGAGCGAGCGGCGCGAGCGGCACCCTCGGCGAAGAGATCTCCGACCCCCTCGCGACGGGCGATCTTTTCAACCATCTTCACCATGGCCTCGCCATTACCGAATCTCAATTCCAATCCGTCGAGATCCTCCGGGGATAATACCCCGCGTTCGAAGCATTCCATCGCAAAGCTGATGGTCATCCCGGTTGAAATGGTGTCGAGACCCAGTTTGTTACAGATCTCGCCGCCCTTGGCCACCGCGGCCAAATCGTCGATGCCGCAATTGGAGCCCAGGGATCCCAAGGTCTCGTATTCCGGTCCCCCGTAAACCGGGTCCACTCCGCCGTGTTCGTCGGATTGCACCACGCGCTTGCAGAAGATGGGGCAGGCGTGACAGGTCTCCCGATCGACCAATATGGTATCGGTCATGGTCTGTCCGGAAATCTTTTCGGCACCCTCGAAATCGCCGAACTGGAAGTTGCGGGTGGGCAGGCCCCCACCCTCGTTTAGGGCCATAAGACCACCGGCAGTGCCGTGTTCCTTCAGGCTGGTAGCGCGGCCCCGGGTACCTTCCTTAACTCCCATGGCCATGCTCCGGGCCAGATCTATCACGGTGTCGCGATCATCCAGATCCACCGCTTCCGATCCGCGAACCGCCACAGCGCGGAGATTCTTGGATCCCATGACTGCTCCCATGCCGGTCCGCCCGGAGAAGTGCGTGAGATCGTTCACTATGCAGGCGAACCGGACCAGATTCTCCCCGGCCACGCCACATTGGGTCACCCGTATCCTATCATCGCCCAGCTCTTCCCTTATGGCTTCTTCGACGTCGAGGGTCTCCTTGCCCCAAATATGGGAGGCGTCGCGGATTTCTGCCTTCCCATCTTTGATCCAAAGGTATACCGGCGATTCAGCGCGACCGGCAATCACCACGTGGTCGAAACCGGCCCTTTTGAGTTCCGCCATCCAGTACCCGCCGCCCTGGGAATCGCCGAAGCCGCCATTTAGCGGCGATTTGGCACCGACACTGTTCCTGCCGCTTCCCGCCAGGGGAGTCCCGGTGAAGGGACCTGTTGCAAAGATCAGGCGGTTCTCGGGATCGAAGGCGTCGAGATCCGCGGGAACCTCCTTGAGCAGGTAGTAGGCAACTACTGCGCTACCTCCGAAATATGTTCGATACCAGGACTCGGGTGGCTCTTCTATCCAAGTCCTATTCTCCGTCAGATCGACTCGCAAGACTTTACCTGCAAAACCCTTTGGCACGGTTATCCCTCCGTCTTGCCGCGCTCCGTTATGGGAGCGCAGACAGGAATTGTCTGATCCTCGTCATCGCTTGCGCGGGATCATCGTTTTCCACTGCTATCTTTTCTAGAGGACAAGGGCCATCGCCGGCGCGATTCACTATGTGGGGCACCATCTTTTCGGACTCCACCCTCAACCCGGCATCCTCGAGATGTTGACGGGCATGATCGCTGAGTACCTCGCCAAAAACCGAGCCCACACCGGCATCCACCAAAAAGAGGGCGGCAGCCTTTCCCACCACCCGGTCCGCTACTGCGGAGCCTATCATGCCCTCGCCGAGGACGTCGATCGCCTCGAGTATCGGCTTGATGCCGGGACCGTTCCCCCTCAGCAGGATACGCTCTCCGGCGACGACCACGAGGGATTCGTCCGAGGCCAAAAGATCTTCGGCCGCCATCTTCAAATCTTCGGGCCAGCCTGCCATGGAATTCAACTTTCGAGCACACCTCCGATGGCGCAGTGTCCCAGGATCAGAGCACCCCACAGTTTCTTGAAGGCTGCGAGGTAATCCTCGTCCACTATCTGCACGGTCTTCGGCCCCTTCGGCGCAACCGAAGGGAAAAGGCACGCCATGCCCGCGGAGGCAGTAGACCGGAAAGTAAGGTCGAAGGTTACCGGCAAAGTGACATTCAAGGGTTCGACTACATCCAATTCCTCGAGGGCTTGCTCGGCCGCCCGCTCAATCATGACGGCGGTGCAAGACGGTGGAATGCAATTTGAGGCATGCCGGTCAAAAGAATCCTTGACTTCCACGGTCGTTATGCCCGGGATTAGTTCCCTGGCCTCGCGGGCCACTTGGGCATCCCCGGCCAATAGGACCACCGGTACTCCAAAGACCCCTGCGATGCCCGCGTTGATCGCGGTCTCTCCGACGGGTTCACCGTTACAAAGGATGCGCTGCACTACCGACCCCATTATGGTGTGGTTCAGCAGTCCCCGATCCGACCCCTCCTGGGCGTGATAGCCGACGAAGAAGGCGGCGTCGAAGGTTTCGTCGATGCCCTGCATCTGCAAAAGCGGCTTGTTGCTGCCGCTTATCAGCCGGGCACTCTCTTCGAGGTCCTCGATGAGGATATTGGTCATCGGCCCGTGACTATCGTTTACCAATACTTCCGAGGCCCCGGCGTTTACCGCCCCCCGGATGGCGGCATTAACGTCCCCGGTCAGGAACCTTCGTCCTCGCTCGTATTCGTTCTTCTCTTTGGGCGAACACTGCTTGGTGCTGGTAATACCGCTGGCACCTTCCATATCCGCGGTTATGAATACCTTCAATCCGTCTCCCCCTTTTGCGAGTTCCTAAAGATACGTAACTACTTCGTCAAGGTCCCTGCGGGAGGTGGGCTTCGGCCGCATCCCTTTGGCGCCGATCGGGATCATGGCGACCGGTCGATGTTGGTCGGTAAGATCCAGCACCCGCGCGCAGGCCCCCTCATCGAAGGCACCTATCCAGCAGGTACCGAGGTCTCGCTCTTCGGCAGCCAGGAGAATGTTCTGGATGGCGGCAGCGGTGTCCTGAATGCAGTAAAGGTCTCTACCCCTATCCCCATACCGCTTCGCGGACCGCTCCGGATCGGCACATACGACTACGACGACCGGGGCCTCGGCGATGAAATCCTGACCACCCGCGGCCTCGACCAATTCGAGTTTCTTGCGCTCATCCTTCACTGCGTAGAAATGCCAGGGTTGGCGATTGCCGGCGCTGGGTGCCCAACGGGCGGCCTCGAGCAATTGCTCCAAGACCCCCGGCGATAACGGTTCGGGGTCGAATCTCCTGGTACTGCGTCGGTCCTTTATGGCGTCAATGACCATCAATGGTTCCACCTCTCCGCCTTCTCGCATATGGGGTTTTCTTTACTGGATCGGCAAATCCTACCGCCAACCTCGCTCAAAGGGATTCGCGATGGCAGGAAATTGCCACGATGGAGAAACGGATCCGGAGAGGAATACACCTCACCGGATCCTGATTGTCCCTATTCGCCCTTCCAAAGCTTCATTACCAGCGCGTGGGCTCGGGCGGCCACATCGGCGTCGAGGGGTCCGATGACGAGCTGGTTGCCGACGTGCTTTTTGATGAGCAGGTTGACTCCTTCGTCAACCTCAATCAGCTCGCAGCTGGCCACATCTTCGAACATTACGGTCGTCTTGGACTTGCCCAGCTTCTTCTGCTCGATCGAGGTAATCCTGTCTTCCTCGATCACTGCCTCGTTGCCGGCCGCCTGGGCCTTCAGGGTGAGGGGCAATTCTTCAACGATGTTGTTCTCTTCGGCAGAAGAATCCATTCGCGTTCCTCCTTAGCCATTCATATGTATTCAACACAAACGCGACGAGCTTCTCCCGACCAATCAACCATAAGAAGAAGCCCGGCATTATACATATTCGACCATCATGCCGGAGAATCCTTCGGTATTCGCAACTCCGAAAACATATGGTGCCGGATCCCTCATGCCCGGGAATTTGCATGTGGAGCATGAAAAGATGGCGCGGTACAATCACAACGAAGAAGCGAGGGGAGCACCGCTGTTGCGCGGTTAATCTCGACTTCAACGTCGACTCGATGCCGTGACCGGCCAATGGCGAACAACGGGTGCGTCGATGACCGCCGAAACTGAAAGAGAGGAGTTTCGACTTGAACCGACAAAGCCAAGCGGATCAAGGTGAGATTCAACTGGAACGGATGGGAGGCGAAGTGAGGATACGTTGGCCTGAGGAACTGCCCGACCATCCCCGCGTGGTGCTCGGGGGCGACGTACCGCTCACCAACCTCTGTGCCGGCATCCTTGCGCGGAAGCTGAGGAGCTGTCCGGCCGAAGCGGTGGCATTTCTCGACGTAGAGCTCGCCGCCTTGGCGCACGCGTTGGCCAGTTTCCTCGGTATGGACTACGCGGCGATGCTGCCGCCTGGGGAGAAATCGATGACCGACACTTCGGCACGCCCACATTTGGGGCTGGACGGCAAAGACCTGATATTACTGCACGGATTAGTCCAGGACGAAAAGACCGTGACCGCGGCCCAAGCCCTCCCGAGCGGCGGAGCACACGTCGTCGCCCACGCATCACTTCTCGCAAGCCCCATACTGGCACGAGAGCTCGACATAGCCTATGTCAAACCGATGCCCGAAGGGCTCGAGGTCAATCGATGATATCCCTTGCGGGATAAAGGGAAATGCGGTCCCCCTCGATCACGGCACATTCCGGTCCGGAGAACTCTCCGGGCTCCATTCCGCGGGCCATCACCGAAGAGATGCGCAGTTGCAACGGCCGCATTGAACCGGCATATATAACCCGCGACGCATCACCTTGGGACCCGGCGACGGCAAAGCCACCCAGAGTTCCCGCGACATAAACGTCGCCCACGGCCGCAACCCTTGCACCGGGATTGACGTTACCGAATACCACCAGGGTTCGCGAAGAGGTCAAGGTCTGTCCACTGCGCAGGTTACCGACGTGAAAATCCACTTCCTTTGGGGGGAAAACCTCATCGCTCGGATCCCGCGCTATTATCCCGACCAACTTCGAAGATGTCGAAGCACCCACGGCCCGGGATATCGAGGCCACGATGGAAGGTTGTAGCGCGGGAACTGGCAGTTCGACCGTAAGGTCGGCGCCTTCGAAGAAATCGTCCGCCGCCAGAAGACGGTCACTGACGGAGGACTCGAGGGCCTCTTCGCCCCGATCGACGAGCCCCTGATCGATGATCATGCGAAGACCCTCGGTAGTACCCTTTATCTTTATCAAATACGGACACCTCCGGGGGATAGCTCGGAATCTTAGTGAATACTATCCGAAGCATCCCCCGGGGGCAAATATCACCTCAGGGAATCAGGACCACTTTACCGCATTCTCCGGATCCCATCAGTTCCATACCGCGCTCGAACTCCTCCAGGGGCATCCTGTGAGTGATGATTGGCTCGATATCCAAACCGGCGGCCAAAAGTCCCGCGGTCTGAACCCAGGTCTTCCATATTTCGCGTCCCGCGATACCCTGCACACGGACGTGGGGAAATACGATCCCGTTGGCCATGTCCAAAGTTACCTCGCTTCCCGAGGGCACACCTAACACGCTCATGTGACCTCCGGGGCGGATCATCGCGAGACCCTGGTTGATTGCCTTGGGGCTGCCGGACATCTCCAAGACTCTATCGACACCGACGCCACCGGTGGCCTCGAGGACTATCGGTACCGGATCCTCTTCGGCCGGGTTAATGGCAATATCCGCTCCTAATTCCTTCGCCAGGTCTAGACGATACGTACTGATCTCAGTCACGAATACGTTCTGGGCACCGCACTTTTTGAGCACGGGGATCGCCATCAGGCCGATGGGGCCGGCTCCGGTAACCACAACGTTTTGGGCCGCCACCTCGCCGTCCAGGGCGGTATGCACGGCATTGCCGAGCGGTTCCTGGGCGGATGCCACCGCCGGGTCCAGGTCGGGGTCGTTGATCCAAAGGTTTTCCGCGGGGATGGATATGTACTCTGCGAAGCAACCGTCGATATCCACCCCTATTATCGTCGTATTGACGCACGTGTGGAATTCTCCCAGGCGACATTGATGGCAGGTGTGACATACTATGTGAGTCTCCGCCGATACCATATCCCCCGGCTTAACCGCCTGGACGTTTTGGCCGACTTCGATCACCTCGCCGGCGAATTCGTGCCCCGCGACCAGGGGAGGATTGATTCTTCCCTGGGACCACTCGTCCCAAGAGTATATGTGGTAATCCGTACCGCAAATGGACGTCGCGGCAACTTTGACCAGGGCATCGTTCGGCCCCACGCTGGGAATGTCCACCTCTTGCAGCGTCAGTCCCGGTGCGCGTTCCGCTTTAACCAATGCCTTCATCTTACCTTCCATCACGATTCTCCTTCCTTGCGATCGCCCGAACTAACCGGTGCGGGCTCGCCTCACTAACGGGTAAAACCTGCCACCGTTTCGGAATCCAATTCCCGAATCAGCTCCGTCAAAAGATCCAGGGTGTGCTCGTAATCCTCCAGGGCCATCACGCCGGCCTGGGCATGTATGTATCTCGTGGGAACCCCCAGCACGACGCTCGGTACCCCGCCGGAGTGCACGTGGATCTTGCCGGCATCGGTCGCTCCTCCGCTCATCAGGGACACCTGTAGGGGAATGCCCTTTTGGGAGGCGAGATCCATGACTAGATTCCGAAGGGGCAGGTTAGGCACCATGCTGCGGTCGTAGACCAAAAGCGAGGGGCCCTTGCGCAGCTCGTCGCTGGCCTTGTCCTTATCTCCTCCCGGGACATCGCCCGCGATGCTGACCTCCAGGACGAGACCGACGTCGGGACGCACCATTTCCACACTGGTGTGGGCACCTCTTAGGCCGATTTCCTCCTGGGTCGTTCCGACACCGACCAGGGTGCCGGGGAAATCCCCGTCTTTCAGCCTGTGAAAAAGATCTATGATCAGGGCGCATCCCACGCGATCATCCCACGCTTTGCTTACCAGCAGATCCCCGTCACCCATTCGTCCGAAGGGGCTGAAGGGCACGATGGGATCTCCCACGCGAATGCCCATATTGTCCCGGGCATCCTCTTCGTCCTTCGCGCCCACATCGATGAACATGTCTTTGATCTTGACCACTTTATCGCGCTCTTTGGGATCAAGTATGTGCGGGGGTTTCGAACCGATTATCCCGAGGTAATCCCCGTCGGAAGCCTTGACGACGACACGATGGCCCAAAAGCACCTGATCCCACCAGCCACCGAGGGTCTGAAACTTGAGAAATCCCTCCGGGTTTATGCGGGAGACCATGAAGCCCACCTCGTCCATGTGTCCCGCCAGCATTATCCTCGGCCCCTCGGATTGCCCGCGCAGCTCGAACATCACACTTCCCAGCCCGTCATAACTCGGCGTGGCCACGTCTTCCAACCACTCGCTCATCAGGTCCGCCACGGCACCCTCGTATCCGGGAACTCCCGGCACCTGAGTGAGTTCTTCCATCATCCTGATCCTTCGTTCCCTGCCAAGATCTGTCACAGACTATTCCTCCCGTCCCCGCCGTTGCGATGAATCCACGAGAAGTGCCGTCGCATGGGCGACCACGATGGACGCGGGTATCGCCGGCACCTCGGAATTCTCTTTAATGTAGGCGGCCATTTCTGCATCGTAACCCATGCAGTTCATAGCTATCACTTCTACATGATGCCGCGCAAAGAATGCGGCGACATCCCCAAAAGCATCCCTATCCTCGGCAAAACCGTAGGGCGAAGCGCTCGCGGTGAAGACCTCGGAGCAATACTCCCGGAACAAGTCCCCCGCCGCGATCTCCTGTCTTCGATCCGGCACCATTACGCCGACCGGACCGGCACTGAGCCCGCGAATCATGCGCGGGAATAGCTCCCGGGGCCATATTACCCGTCCGGTTGCCACGGGAACCGGACGAGCCCCGGTACAAAGGATCACGATAGGATCCGCACCCGCCTCCGCCAGATGCTTTACGGCTCCCCACAGCATTTCCTCGCCCGCGGCGGAGTCCATGCGGATCTCAGAGCCATCGCGCAACCGGGAGACCAAAATGGCGTCCGTCTCGGGTTCGAGGGCCTGCAATTGCGAGGCCGTCAGATCGTCCAAACCCCCGCGTTGTAATACGGGTAAGTCCTTTCCCCAGACCGCTCTCATTCCGGGGACCACGTCATCGCGGGGAGATTGACCTATGGTAGCGATCCCTATGGGCTGCAATTATGCATCCCCTCTCTCTTAGATCAGGCGCCCTTTGCGAAGGCAATTCGCCGACTCGCTAACCAACCCTCCCGAATTGCAGACGACAAAGATGCCAGTTCCCACACCTAAGTAGGATTATACCTCAAGATAGACCCGAGGCCACTTACCGAAAGAAAACCGTTCGCTTCTCGAAGGGATGGACGTCCCCCGATCGCGGTGCTAGAATTGCCTCATCATTCGACGGGAGGCATGGCGATGGGAAACCCGGGAGAAGACGAAGGCACTGAATCAAGAACCCGCCGCGGTTTCCCGCGACCCTCCCCCGCCGGAAGACCCGTTCCAGTACCCGGGAACATAAGCGAATTACCACCCGACGATTCCCTGATACGCCGGGGTATCTTTAACCTCGCCTGGCCCGCTATAACGGAAATGCTTCTCATGACCATCACTCAGATCGTAGACATGCTCATGGTGGGACGCCTCGGGGCGGCCGCCATAGCGGCGGTGGGAATCGCCAATCAGCCGTCATTTTTCATCATGGCCGTCTTTCAGGCCCTGGCCGTAGGCACCACCGCTATAGTGGCCCGAATGATAGGCGCTGGCGATGAGGCCTCCGCGGGCGGCGTTCTCAGGCAATCGGTCCTTTTGGCCCTCGTCATGGGAATGGCGGCCTCGATTCTTTTCTTCGCGATCAGTCCTGCGGTGATCACTTTCATGGGGGCAGAACCCGAAGTATACACCCAATCCCTCGGGTATTTCCGGGTGGTGATAGGTGGTCTGACCTTCACCGCCCTTACCATAATACTGATCGCGGCCCTTCGTGGTGCTGGCGATACCAGGACGCCGATGGTAGTCCGCGCCGTGGTTAATGTATTGAATATTGCCCTGAACTATCTCCTCATTTTCGGCGCCTTCGGCTTTCCCCGACTGGAAGTTATGGGTGCCGCGGTGGCCACCGTTGCCACCAGGGCCGTTAGTGTGGCACTGCTGGGCTGGGCCATCAGCAGAAATCGTACGGTGTTGAGCTGGAAAGGACGCATCCTCGACGGGCTAGATTTGGCCGTGGTCAAGAGGATCGTTGGCGTCGGATTACCCGCCGCCATAGAGCAGGTCATCATGCGAAGCGGCCAGCTGATCTTCGTCCGTACCGTCGCCAGCATGGGCACCGCCGCCATGGCCTCCCACCAGATTGCGATGAATGTGGAATCCCTTTCCATCATGCCCGGGTTCGGTTTTTCGGTGGCCGCCACCACCTTGGTGGGGCAACACCTGGGAGCCCGAAGACCAGCCTGG
>CAYLPL010000048.1:0-9667 GCA_964385545.1 uncultured Clostridia bacterium
AGCGGAAATTATACAGGCCGGTCATCTCGTCCAAGAGCGCCAGCCTCTTGAGGGAGCGATTGCTTTCCTGCATGGAGTTCATGGTGCGCTTGACCTTCTCCACCAGTATAGCGATGATGCTGGCCGCCACCTGCGTGGCGAATACCGCCCCGATGATGGCTAGGGCCAACTCCGGGGCGACCTCAGCCGTTCCCCCGAGCACCTCGCGACCGAAATGTGCCAGGATGATGCTGTTGGCTATGGAAACCGTCACGAGTCCGGCACGCCCCAACAAAAGTGAAGCCAGCATCGCGGCGAGTATTGGACCTCCGAGGGATATGGAGCGCCAAAGCTGTGGCACAGAATCGTGGAAATACAAAAACAATGGGGTGGCATAAAGAACAGTAACCGAGACCACCGCAATTGCGATCGTTCGGCCCTGAACCAATCCGACCTTCGGTCCGGCAGGAATCCGTGACTCACCCTCGACCAAGGTCACCTACATCCCTTCAAAGACTCCAGACCGTTATCGTTCCCCGTATATTTCACGCCCCAACTTATCCTCTTCGATCACGGACAAGAACGCCTCGATCAGCTCGGGATCGAATTGGGATCCAGCAGCCCGCCGCAGCTCGGCCGCGGCCTGTGAGTGTAAGTACGGCCCACTGTAGGGCAAATCCGACATCATCACGTCGTATGCATCCGCAATTGACAGTATTCGTGCCGTTAACGGGATTTCCCTCCCGGAGAGCCCCCGGGGGTAACCGGATCCATTCCACCATTCGTGATGAGCGAGTATGGCCTCGGCGATGGGCCACAAATCCGGGGCGGCTTGCGCGATTCTATAACCCACCATGGGGTGGTTGCTCACTGCGCGCAGCTCCTTTTCATCCAGAGGGCCGGGTTTAGTCAGTATTTCCGGTGGTAGGGCGATCATCCCGATGTCGTGAAGATCCGCCAGAAGGGCCAATTCCTGGCGCTGCTCCTCGTCGATGCCGATCCGTTCTCCCAGGGCCAGACACAATTTCCGAACGTTACGCGAGTGTTGCTCGCTTTCACTACCCATCTCCCTGAGGGATTTCATGAGGGAATCCAGTATACTGCCCCGCACACTTCTTTCCTCGCGAGTCTTGCTGCGATACATCCGCTCTTCGGCCAGGCGAAGTATTTCCTCGATATCTTCCCCGGGCTCCTCCTTGGTGGCGGCACCGAAGGATACGCTCAACTCAACCCCGGCGATGCGAGATTCTTCGAAGGCGGACCGCAATCTTGCACATATGGCTTCCGCCGTTTCGCGATCCGTTTGCGGCAATATGGCTATGAATTCGTCCCCTCCCCAGCGCGCAACCACATCTTCCTCGCGAAAATGACGGCGGAGCATCCGGGCGACTTCTCTCAGCAGCATATCCCCCGTACGATGCCCGAAGGCGTCGTTAATCAACTTCAGACCGTTCACGTCACCCATGGCGAGGGTGAGTGGGAGCTGACGATCGACGTCCAAACGACTAAACTCCGTTTCGAAATAGGCGCGATTATAAAGACCGGTCAACTGGTCGTGCATGCTCAAATACTGCAGGCGCTGCTGGGATTTCACCCTATCACTTATGTCCCTTATCAATATCAGATCCGCCGATCGACCCTCGAATTGGATCAGGCCCGCGTTTATCTCCGTAAAGATCTCCCTGCCGTCCCTATGGCGCAGACGGGTCTGGTAGATGGGAGGTTCATCGCCACCGGTCATTCTCCGGTTGTACCTTTGGGCTACATCCGGTACTTCTTCGTAATGCACGTATCGCATGAATTCGGTGCCGACCATCTCCTCGGGTTTATACCCCAAAAGATCCTCGACGCGAGGATTGGCGAACCTGACGATGTAGTCCTGGACTATTATTATCGCGTCCGAGGCCCTTTCCACCAGGTTGCGGTACTTCTCTTCGCTCAATTTGAGGGACTCTCGCGAGTCCATGAGACGAAGTGTATACGAAACGGGAGTGGCGATATCCTCCATGTACTCCAGGACCTCGGGGTCGAGGGCGTCGCGGGTGTGATCGTTTAACTGAATGAGGCCGATCATTTCGTCGCCGACCTTCAAAGGGACTAGGGCAATGCTCCGATAACCTTCTTGAACACATCTGCCCCGGTACTTCCTTCTACTGCTTACATCTTCCGCATCTAATCCTCTTAGCCACTCGTCCGCCGCACCAGTATAGAAACTGCCAGCGGGAGTAAAATCTCCCTCAGAGGCCGGAATTTCTCCTCTGAGCACGAGCCCGCAGGTACACTCCAATATCAGATTCCCTGAATCGTCTCTGAGCGGCTCCCCCTCCGAATCCAAAGACGCCAGATGGGATTCGCTCCTGACGAAGGATGGGGAAAAGCCGCGATGCACATAATAGGGGTAGTCTTCATCCCTGCCCAATCTGATAGCTCCGGCCTCCATACCGGAAATCTCGAGTACCTCATCCAGGGTGAGTTGAGCGGCCGAACGCAGAGTCCCGCATTTCGCCAATCGGGATAGAAACTCCAGTTTCCTTCGGCGATGTTCCTCTGCCCGTCGCATCCCCGTGATATCGTGGAGGGCGAACACCACACCCTCGATTTCGCCGTTTTCGGACCTGAGGGGCGCACCATTGATCCGCAGGTACACCGACATTCCATCGGGCCTTTCGATTCTTTCCTCGAAATCGAATATGGACCGACCGGTGCGCATTACCCGTCGGAATATTCTCTCCTCGTCCGGTATTGGGTTACCCGAGAAATCGGTGCTCTTCCAATCCGGGGCGTTGTATCTTCTTTCTTTGATGTGGCTTCCTTCCAACCCCAGGATCTTTTCCGCCTGCGAATTGGCAAAGGATATGGTGCCGTCGCCGTCTACCACCGTTATCCCCGCCGGACTGGTATCCATCAACCGGGCGATCACGTCTCGCTCGCGCCGCAGTGCCCTTTCCACGCGGCGTTCTCGGGTTATGTCGTTGATCAAAACGGGGATTCTCGCCGATTCGTCACCATGGTCGCCGACGAGATGAGCGAAGACTCTCAGCGATAGCGGATCGGCCGTATCACGCACCAGGTCCCGATCGCACACCACCGAGTGCGATTCTTCCACCGCCAAAACTATGTCGGCAAAGAGACGATTCATCTCCGGGCCTCGGGAGATTTTGGGACACCCGAGCAGACTCCTAAGCGGCTCGTTACACAGCAACGGCGTTCCGTCCCCTTTTAGCAGGGCAATCGGTTGCGGGGAATCACGTAGGATGTCGATCCACCGTTCGTCGGACGGATACTCGACCGAATCCTCATCGGGAGAGGCAGTCGAACCGATTGCGCGATTCACCCGGTAAAACGGATTTTGGCAACTGTGACCGTCCAATAGCAACAGCGGGTGTTCAGCCAGTGGAGTCCAACCGTTGATTCCTGAAATCGACCACTGCGGATAATTGCAAACCAGTATCGCATTGCGAAATCGTCTCGATCCTCGATCCAGACGGCGTTCGTACTCCGCCAAGGTCGACGGTCGTTGCTCCGCCTCCCACAACCACTGCATATCGACCCCGAGCCGCACACGATTCTGTTTTGCACCGAGTTCCTCGAGCACCCGCAGTATTCGCCGCGCGGATTCTTCGGCACAAAAGCTCCCCCGGGAATCGATAAAGACTTGTTGGGCCGGGATCAGTCGCAAATCCCCTCGATCTTCGGCCGCATCCGGATCCAAATCGTACTCGCGCAGTTGCTCGCGAAGGTCGGACAATAAACCCGCCGGCGCCAGATACGCGCTATTCTCCCGCGCCGCCACACCGGCGGCCAAGAAGCTCGCCCCCGCGAGGATCTGCTCCTCGCGCGAGAAGTGTATTAAACAGTGGTGTCCCCCGGAGGGTCCCTCTTTGGCATCGTCGGCACCGGGAACGTCCAAGGCGTGGGGCGATCCGGACAACAAACCATCCTCGTACGGGCCATCCAAACTCTCTTTCACGTCTCACTCACCTCCCACCCGCAAGTATCTCCTAATTAGGACAATTAGTATTATAGTATACCCCTAGTCCGAGCCAGATATGCCCGACCTGTCCGCCAACGCTATCACCGCCCGTTCCAGATTCTATCCCACATGAACCGGGGACCATGAATCGCCATCTAATACCCGGGTTATGGCAGATGTGCCGCGGCCACGCGTGCATCGCGAGAGGGTCATGGATATAATCGGTTCAGACGACCCCGAAGGGAGCGGTGGACATTGCAAATGTATTTGATCCCCCTGGGCATGACCCTACTGGCCGGTCTCTCCACGGGATTGGGCGGACTGGCCATCTATTTTGTCAAAGACTTTCGCCAATCTCACCTCAGTCTTCTCATGGGCTTCGGGGCCGGAGTTATGATATACATATCCTTCGCCAAGTTGTTGGCTGAAGCCGTGGAATACAGCGGTTTTTTCCTGGCCAACGTGGCATTCTTCGCCGGTATACTCGGGATGTACCTGCTAGATCATCTTCTGCCCCACCAGTATCTCGCGGAGAAGGCCGGGCTTGGGCGCCGCGGAGAACCGGAACAATCTCGCGAGAACGCCGAAGTTATCTCGGCAGGGCTTCTGACGACCATCGGGATATTCCTGCACAACTTCCCCGAAGGAGTAATCGTGTTCTTGTCTGCCCTACACGATCCACGATTGGGCTTGACTCTAATGATTGCCATAGCCTTGCACAACATTCCCGAGGGCATCTCGATAGCTATGCCCCTTTATTATGCCACCGGAGAGCGCGGCCGGGCCATCGGATACGCCTTCTTTTCCGGTCTCGCCGAACCCATGGGCGCCTTGGCCACCCTGGTGTTCTTCGGGGGCGTGCTCTCGACGGAGTTCATCAATCTTTCCCTAGCCCTGGTTGCCGGCATAATGGTCTTCATAAGCTTCCACGAGCTACTGCCGCTGGCTCATGAAATGGAGAGCCCTGATTTGGCTACCGCCGGGATCCTGGTGGGAATGGCAGTCATGTTCCTGACTTCGGCTATCATGTAACTTTCGCCGGCCTACGGGTCCATCAGGGCAAAAAGCGGAGGATGCGTAGCGACCACAAAGGCGGCGGCGTGCGTGGTCTTTCTCCGGTCAGCGCGACATCCAGCAGCTTTTCGCAAAGATCGACCCTGTAACTGAACATACGTTCGCCAGCTTCCCGGGTAGCCCTGTCGGGAGCACCCAAGTGGGCAACGTCTTCCCGGCTGGCCCAGGCGCTCACGATGCCCAAATGCCACACTTCATCAGATAGTCGACCCGCTCCCAGACCCTCGAGGATGCGGGAGATGATTCGCGCCCAACGCGGCACCTCCGGGGGTTCCACGGAGGGAACCATTCCCTGCGTCGGCAATATTTCCCGCTCTCCGACGACCATGAATAGGGAGGTCTCATTGGTACCCGCATGCAGATCGCTCAAGCCACCGATCGCGTCGGCCGCCAATCCCGTCACGGCGAGGATTTCGGGGTCTTCGGAAACCATCCGGCTAAACACCTCGCAAAAAGGGGTTACCAGGATGAAGCCATGTCGCCGCCACAGCCTTTCGGCTGCCGCCTCGACGGCGAGAAGATGACGGGGTCCGCCGTGGTTATCCGCCAAGACCATGATGCCGAAACCCGCCCGGGAGAGCCCAACACCCCACGAATACAAGACCGCCTCCAATGCCCGGGAGGGGACCTGCAGAGAACCCGGTCGCGGCAGCGCGTCAGCCCCGAGGGGAAGGGTGGGCAGGAGGATGGCATCACGATCTCGATGGCGATGCAAGAAACGCCGCGCATAGGAGTCTCGCAGTGCTTCCGCCACGCGGAGATCCGTCCCGAGGGGCAGGTGGGGACCATGAATCTCCGGCGGTCCCACGGCGCCGAAAAGCACACTGCGTTTCCGATCGATCGCACCCAGGTCTCGCCCGGTCAGTTCCTCAAAACGCAAGAGCCTTCCCGTCATCCATCCCTCCCCACGAATATGTTGGGCAGATAACCCAGTGAACGGCTTTGCCGACCTCGATTAACCCTTTTACGGGTGAAGCCTCCTCACCGCCACTTGCAACCTCGCCAACGCCTCTCGGACTGTGGCTCGGGTGCATCCCAGATTCATTCGCTGGAACCCCTGCCCTCCGGGTCCGAAGGCGTAGCCGAAATCCGGGGCAATACCGGCCTCGTGGACGATGAAATGCGCGAGATCATCGTCGCTCAGACCGAGTCCTCTCATGTCAACCCACGCCAAATAGGTGCCCTCGGGTTCGATCAATTCGATACCCTCGATGTCGGACATGCCCTCCCGAAACTCCTTCAGATTGCCCTTTAGATACTCGATAAGCTCGGGTAAGTATCCGTCCGGATCTCGTATCGCCGCCCCCAGGGCCACCAGCCCGAGGTCATTGGGACTGCCGGCGGGGCGGGCGGCAAATTGGAAGCGTTTCCGGATAGCATCGTCGGGAATCACGGCAAAAGAGGTCTTCAACCCCGGAAGATTGTAGGTCTTATTAACCGACATTAGGGTTATGGTTCTCGCCGCCAAGTCTTCGGATAACGAGGCGGCGACGGTATGTTCGCGATCTCCCACCATTAGATCGCAGTGAATCTCATCCGAGATCAAGATGATGCCGTGTCGAGAACAAAGATCTCCGATTCGGCCGATTTCTTCAGAGGTCCACGCCCTGCCGACAGGATTATGAGGGTTACAAAGGATCAGTGCGGCGATCCGGGGCTCGCGGCTCGGGAAACTCGTCCTGGGGAGGAAGAGACTCTCGAGTTGCTCGAAATCAATGCGGTAACGACCTCCTCGTAGGACCAGGGGGTTCAGAAGAATCTGTCGCCCGGTATCTCCCAAGGCCCGGAAGAAAGGATAATACACCGGTGGCTGGATGATCACCTCATCTCCCCGCATGCTGACGGTTTCCAGCGCGGCGTAAAGGGCACTAATCACTCCCGTGCCGAGAACTATCCACTCCGGATCTATCTCCCAACCGTGTTGCTCCCTCATGCGATCGGCGATGGCTCGGTAGAGGGAGTCCGGGGGATAACTGTAGCCGAATACCGGGTGCTCAATCCTCTCGGCTAGCGCCTCCATCACGGGACGGGGACAGGGAAAATCGGTGTCCGCCACCCACATCGGGAGCGCGTCCGGATTGCCGAAGAGCTCCCCCACCTTGTCCCACTTGTTCGATCGAGTTCCTCGCCTCTGCAAATCCTTACTGAAATCGTAATTCATCGCCCCACCTCCTCCAAGAGAGGACTACGTCACGCGGGACCGGCTTACCTGCTCATCAACTGACGTCCTTCGTATGGAGGGTACGAGGTCGACCCGGTGCTCACTTTCGGAGCAGCTGTCCTCTGGTGAGGAGCAACCATACTAACCCGCTGTGTAGGGGTATCATCACGGCCCGCGACAGAAGACGAGCCGGGAGAATGGCCAAGGCCCCGGCGCGATAGAGCACGACGACCCAATAGGTGTTGAGAAGCGTAACTATGCAACCGGCCAAAGCGAGGGATACTAACAACCGGAAGAAAGTAAGGTGGTGTCGTCGCGAATAGAGCATCAGTCCCGGTATGAATCCGGCCACGGCGGCGCTGACGGTAAACCCGGGAAAGAAATCCATCCCCGCCACCATCACACCAATCAGGTCAGCTATAGCCCCGGCGGCCGCCCCGGCGAAGGGGCCGAATAAGATCCCCGACAGGTAGATGGGTATCTCACCGAAGCTTATCCGTAGCGACATTACTCCGCCCACCGGGAGCATGATTCCAAAGACCCGGGTCAAGATCACACTGATCGCGATCAACAATGCAACCGTTACCATTGCCCTGGTAGTCAATACACTATACCTCCACCCGCTCTTAGAAATCCGCGCTGCCCTCGACCCGAAAGGAGGGCGCAGTCTTACGAATTACATAGACCATATTAGTACCCAACGAGGGAGTATCATCTGTACACATGAATCCCCTCCCGTAGCTCAAGGAGGGCGAAAGGAAGACCATCTTGACGATCAGTCTTCTATCATCATCCTGCGGGTGGAAAACTCCAACAACATGGCGATACCACCGAGTATCACGAGGGGAACGATCTCTACCGCCAACGGTCCGCGATCACCGAAGAGTATCCAGGCTGCGGGCGTCACTACCAAAAGCAAGACAATGACCGCCAAACAAACGCTGACCAGCGTCAGCACCCCCCTCGGTATGCTGTCGCCCACTCGCATAGCCCCGGATATGCACAAGAATACGTAGAAGAAGATCCATAGGGAATACATGCGCAATACCGCAAAAACCGTCTGCGGCTTAAAAAACAACCGCGGGATGGTATCGATCCAGGCCTCCACGGATCCTACCTCCATTTCCGTATAGGCCGGAAGCACTTCGTGAACTCCTGCCTCGATATTGGTTAAGACCAACCAGCCGTGTCCAAGCAACATGCCGGCTATCGCGATCCACGTTCCCCACCTCTGCAGGAATTCACCGAATTGAAAACCGCCCTTACTCCCCGTTGCTTGCGACGGAGCGGGCATTTCACCATCGCCTTTTTTCGTCATGATACGGCCTCCCCAGCTGGTATGTTGCCCACGTCCGCGAGCGGACGCTGGCATCTATAGAATTGTTCGCCACGAGCAATCATATGCCTTCAAGAATCGACCGGCAGTAAGAAGCGGGTCGATGATCGCCCATGACGGTTCCCCCCACCATATCCGACGGCGGTAAAGGATTCGGCCTCCGATCCGTCGTAGACCAGATAGAGTCAAAGCATGAGATTCGTTTTGGAACACCGGGAGGTCAAGATACCGTGGGAGAGGTTCGACGCCTACTCGAGGCATTGGCGAATTCTCTGCGCGGATGGGGCTATCTCCTGCGCAACGAGGCCAATACGAGATATCTACTCCTGCTGCTGGCGATAGTGCTAGGCCTCAGAATCGCGCGGTATTTAGACGATATCCAGTTCGCTTTGGTACTGCTGGCGGCATCCCTCGCAACCGTGGCCGAGCTGCTGAATACTGTCCTCGAGGACTGTCTCGACATGGTCAAGCCGACGTTTTCCGAGCGAGTGCGACATCTCAAGGACATTACCAGTGCCGCGGTGTTCTTCTCTTTGTTGGTTTGCGCCCTTATGCTTCTCCTCTTCCTCTTGCGTAAGAATTGATCCTCATAATCCACAACGGTGACAGGTGGCGCTACCATACCGCGCGAGCACTATCTCCCGAGGCCCCGGTTCGAGGATGGTGTTCACGACCCAGCCTCGCCGGACTCCTCGGTATTGTCGCGATTATCCGGTCACGGGCTTGACTTATCCGGCCCTTCTTCTTCTGGACGTTCGGGAACCGGGATTACGGGTGATTCGGGTTGCTGGGGATCTTCGGATCTCAATCGATCCTCGGATCTGCCGGTGATGACCACATCACCTTCCTCGAGGCCATCTGTGACCTCCACCCACCTGGAGCTTACCAGACCAATCTCGATCTCCCTCACCTGTGCCTCGTTGTCGCGCAATACATCGATGCGGGTCTCGCCTTCATCTTGGTAGACGGCCTCCACCGGCGCCAACAATACGTCGGAGAGTTCCTCGACGGCGATGGTGGAAGTGCCCGTCATCCCCGGCTTGACAATCTCCGTACCTTCCACCTCAAGCCGCGCATTATACACTGCATGCCCCTCTTCATCGGAACCCATGGTATCCACTGAACCGACCCGGGCGGGGAAGAC
>CAYLPL010000048.1:9677-10279 GCA_964385545.1 uncultured Clostridia bacterium
CACGGTTTCTTCCGCCTCCGTGCCCGGTTACACCTGTTTTCCATCCAGTTCGTCCAGCTCTATGGTCAAGTTCATCCTCGAATTGTCCATGACCGCGGCGATATTGGCACCGGGTTCTAAGTGTTGCCCTTCCGACGCCGTCACCGTAGCGACGCTGCCGTCGATGGGGGATCTGACGATCAATCGATCCAATTCCCTCTTCTCCGCCTCGAGATCATCACGCAATTCGCTAATCTCGATCTGGCTTTCGAAGATGTGCCTCGCGGTCGCATTTCCCCCGAGGTGACAAAGGACATCCCCTTTTTCGACATATCCCCATTGCCTCGCCGGCACTTCCAAAACGGTGCCTTCCGTCGAATTCCAAACCGATGTCTCGTCCCCATAACTATCTACCGTGGCCCTGACAGCGCTTTCCGTCCCGATCAATATGAAGAGCTCGGGCCCGGGTCTCAAAACCACGGGGTTTTCCGCCTCGATCGGCACGTGATAAACGTAGGGTTCACCGCGCGGGAGTGGGGAGGGATTGGCATCGACGATCTCGCCCACCAGCAAGTCGTCTAATTCCAGCGGGCTCAAGTCTACGGCGTCCCCCTCCGCTACCC
>CAYLPL010000049.1:0-10161 GCA_964385545.1 uncultured Clostridia bacterium
GGGGGGGGGCTGCCTCAATTCCGGTTAGCCCTCCCTTTTCGGCGCAGGCTCGCCAGACTTCGTCCGGCATGATGCGTGCCGTGTTCCACAAAGCACGGGCTCCGGCGTGACTGATGAAGATGGGATGGTCGCTGGCTTCGTTGGTATCGAGGGGGGTCTGATCCCCGCAGTGGCTGACGTCGATAGCCATACCTATCTGATTCATCCGGCGCACCGCCTCGCGCCCGAAGGTGGTGAGCCCGCCATCGCGGGGTTCGCGCAATCCATCTCCCAGGCCGTTGCTCTCGCTGTAGGTGATTCCCATCATCCGAACCCCGAGGCCGTAAAGTACCTCCAGCCGTTCCAACTCATTTTCGATGGGTGTCGCCGATTCCAGGGTAAGTACCAGGGCCACCCGTCCCGTCTGTGCGGCATATCTTATGTCGTTTACTTCCCGTGCCACGAGGAGGAATTGTTGGTGGTCGACGTCGCAAGTTCGCATCCCTATATCGTGAACCACTTCGCTCCATTTCCAGCCGTGCTTGGAGTGGATTAATGTGGTGCCGTCGAACATATTGTCGAACACGGCATCGAGGCCAGCGTGGGCCAGGCCTTCGTAGGCCAGATGTCCCCGACCGACCTGGGAATACGGGACGAATTCCTTCGTCGAGGCGGGATAAACCTGCGGATGATCGTGCAAAGATATGACAACATTATCGCGGATTAGCCTCTGCACCCGCACTTCTTGCTCTTCGGTAACCTCGACCGGGTGAGCGGGAACGCGGTCGAGTTGCCGTGCCGGCTGGAAACTCCTGTAGTCTTCGCCCGGTTCTAGATATTGGTAGGGTTGATAGCCGTCGTATTTCTTGTCCTTCATGGCACTATACCTCCCATACCCTGTTGCCGCCTCTGGGCTCGATGAAGGCCGGGTTCGTCCTTTCGGTTCGTCGTGGCGCCGTGCCCCTCGGGATCCCCCGGGTGGACCGAGGCTATCCTTACTCGTTCCTTCTCGCCGAAATGATTCAATGCAGGCTAACCGTACACCTCCTCTCGCCGCGGGCCCGAGCAGGTGGGGTCTTGTCGGTGGAGAAGTGATCGGACGGGTAATCTCCCCGTCGTCCGCATCTCGATGGAAATGGTACAGAAACCGCGAAGGTAACGTTGGCGTCGACACTTTGGGTTTGGGGGGAATAATCGTGACGATACTGATAAGAGGTGGTTCCGTACACTGCCTCGATGAAGAGAATACCGTACATAGGCCCGGTTACGTGTTTGTGGAGGATGGAAGAATTGCATCCTTGGGAGAGGGAGAGCCGGGAGAAGAGTTTCGCATCGCCGATGAAACCATCGATGCCACAGGGATGGCGGTATTCCCCGGATTCATCAACATTCACTCGCACGCGGTACTAACGGCTCTGCGGGGAAGGGCAGAAGATGTCGATACGATCACGGCCGTGTATGGCCTGATGACCCCGATCAACGAAGCCATGACACCCGACGAAAGCTACGCCCTGGCCCGGGGCGGTTTTTTGGAAATGTTAACCACGGGCATCAGTACCGTGGTGGAAAGTTCGACCAACATGGAGGCGGTGGCCCGGGCAGCCCGTGACATGGGGATGAGGAGTTACCTGGTGGCGGGGAAGATACACGATGCCGTCCTGTCCCGGGTTCTCGACGGAGAGTACCTTTTCGATCCCGCCATCGGTGAAAGGACCCTGACAGAGGCGGAGGAATTCGTGGATCGATGGGAAGGTGCGGCGAACGACAGGCTGCGCTGCATGTTGGGACCCCACGCCACGGATACCTGCAGTCGAGATCTATGGGAGAAAGTCGCGCACTTATCCGAACAACGCGAACTGGCAGTGACTACCCACGTTCTACAAAACACCCAGGAGAAGGCTCAGGTACAAAGCATCCATGGCGTGCTCCCGGTGGAGCTTCTGCGCGATGTCGGGGTACTCAACGAACGGCTCCTGGCGGCCCACTGCGTCCACATAACCGACCGGGAGACGAACATGATGGCCGAAGGCCGCGCCACGCTGGCGCACTGTCCCGCCATCCTGGCGCGGCGGGGCAGCACCGGTCCGCTGGTACCCATGATGCGGCGCGGGATCAACGTCGGGTTGGGCACGGACAATATGTCCGGAGACATGGTGGAAGCCATGCGTTTCGCGCTTACCGCAGCCCGGATTCGAGAAGGGTCCTCGGATTATCCCAAGCCGTACCACATTATCGAAATGGCCACCGCTGGCGGGGCTCGCTCCGTGGGTCGAGCCCACGATCTCGGCAGCATCGAGGTGGGCAAGATTGCCGACATTACTACGATTTCTTACGGCGTGCCACACATGACTCCAATATATCCGGATACAGAGGTGTCCACTCTAGTCCATTGCGGCATGGGTCGAGATGTCTCCTCGGTGATAGTCGACGGGCAGATTCTTTTGCGAGACGGAGAACTCTGGGCAGGAGACGCGCGAGAAATCATGGGAGAAGCCCAGGGAGCCGCGACGAGCGTGCTCCGAAGAATCGGGGTAGAAGTCTCCTAAACGCGAGCGAGTTCCGAGGACCATTTCAACACCAGGACCCGGATGGTAAAACCTGGATACGAAAAGATGCTTCCATCAATTACAGTTGCGGAAGAGTTTTCTCGTCCGTCAGGAGCGCGCGTCCCAAAATATACCGCCGTACAATCGTTTTTTAGCCGTAGGAATGAACTCCCAGACCCTAACTCTGCGCCATCTAGGGAGGAATCGGCGTCGCAATGTAGCCGTGCCCAATATTCAGATTATGAAGGTTATCGGATTATTCGTCCGATCACTATCACTTATATATCCCGATCCGTAGCTATAGGGCCCGCAACCGTCCGATCTGGCGGATTACGGAATTCCAAATGAATTTGGCCCTCATGCCGGGCGACCCAAGAGGAGAAGGGACTTTGCCGTCGAATTAGTGCAGAACGCAGAGGTGAAAACAGCGCTACACAGATAACGAGGAGGAAAGATTAGATGAACAAGAAGTTCGCGATTCTTTTGGCCCTGCTCCTGATTGCCGGTTTGGTGTTCGCCGGCTGTGGAGGTCAGGAAACCGCTCCCCCGGAAGAAACAGAAGCGGATGAGCCGGAGGAGGAAACTTCGGAAGAAGAAAGCGACGAAGAGGACGAAGCGGACGAAGCGGATGAGGCCAAAGGCGGCGACATCGTCTTCGCCCACCAGCAGAAGCACGAAACAGTAGATGCAAATGTTTGGACGGGCACCAATACGGCCCGCATTATGCGCCAGATTTACGATCCTTTGGTCTGGCAACCCGAGCCGGGAGAATTCGTCCCCGGATTGGCGGAGGAGTGGGAGATCTCCGAAGATGGTAAGGAGTTTACCTTCTACCTGCGCGAGGACGTAGTCTTCCACGACGGTACGCCCTTCAATGCTGAGGCCGTCAAGTTCACCTTCGACAGAATCGTCGATCCGGACAGCCGTTCGCTGCAGGTTCCGCGCATAGGCCCCTACGAGAAGACCGAGGTCATCGACGAGTATACGGTCAAGGTGTTCTTTAGCGATCCCTTCCCGCCGTTTTTGAGTAACCTCTCGGAAGTCGCCTTGGCCCCCTGTTCTCCGACCGCGGTCGAGGAAAAGGAGCGCGACGAGTATGCCCACTATCCAGTCGCCGCCGGTCCGTTTAAGGTCAAGGATTGGCCGGACGACAACACCATAGTGCTCGAGCGTTCCGAAGATTATAATTGGGCTCCGGAGTTCATGAACCACCAGGGTCCGCCATATCTGGACACCATCCCCTACAAGATTATCGAGGCGACCACCACCCGTCTCGTGTCCCTGGAAAGCGGGGATGCCAACATGCTCGATGCGCCGCCGGCCGACGAGATAGTACGGCTCGTATCGGGTGACGATTACGAAGTCATTACCATCCAGACTCCGGGCATGCCGTTGATATTCCAGCCGAACGTTACCCGCATGCCCACCTCCGAGCTCGAAGTACGTCGGGCTATCCTCCACGCGGTCAACCGCCAGGAGGTAGCCGACCTGTTGTCCTTCGGCGTGGACAACCCGGGTAACGGCCCCATCTCCAGTGCTACCTGGACCTACGACCCGGACATCGAGGATATGTACCCCTACGATCCCGAAAAGGCCAACGAGATTCTGGATGAGGCCGGATGGGAGATGAACGAGGAAACCGGTGTCCGCGAGAAAGACGGCGAGCCCCTGCGTATCCGCTTCGTGGCCAGCGTTGGCTTAAACACCCAGGCCGGCGAGATCGTCCAGGCTATGTTGGATGAAGTCGGCATCGAGTTCGTCGTGGAAGGTATGGCCTACGAGGCGACCGTCGTCAGGATGGCCGACAACGACTACGAAATGGGCCGACTGGGTTATACTCACCTTGATCCGCATGACGCCTTCTATCTCGCCTATCACTCGAGCCAAATCGAAGGCGGTGGCCAGTTTAACCGGTCGCGCGTCAGCGATCCCGAGATCGACGAGTTGATCGAGGAAGGTTCAATGGAAGTCGACACCGAGCGGCGCGCCGAGATCTACCGGGAGCTGCAGCACTACATTATGGATAAGGCATACATTCTGCCGATCAAGGAATCCTCACTGACCCACGTTATGGATAACAACGTTAAGGGCTTCGACGCGGATTCCCTTGGCCGCCCCTGGTTGTATAACGTCTGGGTGGAATAAGGCCCTGGCGAACGAGATGCGAATAGCGCACCTGGGGGAGTCACATCATCCCCCGGGTGCTTGCGTCTACCGATGGGGGCGCAAGGATTCGTGGAAACCGGATAAGGGAGGTATCTCACTATAGCTACCTACATCCAAAAAAGGATTTTAGTGGCCATTCCCGTCTTGATAGGGGTCTCGCTCCTGGTGTTCCTGATGCTGCACGCGTTACCCGTAGATCCGGTGAAATTGATGCTTACGGATCACGCCAGTGGAACGGCACCAACTGCTGCGGGAACGATGACGGACGAGATGTACGAAAATATGAAACACCAGCTGGGTTTGGATCGCCCCCTGCACGTCCAATTCGGAAGCTTCTTGTACGATGCGATAAGGGGTGACCTGGGCAGATCCTATCGAAATGATAAGGCGGTATCCCGGATGATAGCCGACAATATCGGCCACACGGCGGAATTGGCGATCGCCTCGATGAGCCTGGCCATAATTGTCGGTGTATCGCTGGGCATTTTGGCCGCCGTGAATCGTGGGACGTGGCGGGATGCGGTGATCATGGCCGTGTCGGTGCTCGGGGTATCCATGCCCACCTTTTGGTTCGGCCTGGTTTTGATACTGATCTTTGCCCTGGGGTTGGGTTGGTTTCCCGCGATGGGTGCGGGGGGCATTAGGGCCCTGGTTCTTCCCACGCTAGCCATGGGGCTGCCCACCTCGGCCATCATCGCTAGGCTGACGCGCTCCTCTTTGGTGGAAGTCATGCGACAGGATTACATGACCACCGCCCGGGCGAAAGGGCTGCGGGAAATGAAGGTAGTTACCAAGCACGGTCTCAAGAATGCGTTGATACCGGTAGTGACCATAGTCGGCCTGCAATTTGGGGCCCTGCTGGGCGGTAGTCTCATCATCGAGACGGTTTTCGGCCGCCCGGGGTTGGGTTATATCGCCGTCAACGCGATCTGGAACAAGGATTTCCCGACTGTACAGGGGATGGTGCTCTTCATGGCCTCGGTGTACGTCTTGATTAATATAATCGTCGATATCTCCTACGCCTGGTTCGATCCCCGGGTGCGCTACGATGGGGGGAGTAACTGATGGTAGTTCCTGCTAAGGATATGCCCCAGGAGGAAGAGCTCGAAGCTTACTCTCCCGCCAAAGATCTGTGGCGCAGGTTACTGAAAAGCCCCACGGCGATCGCGGGCGGCGTGATATTGATACTGCTCATATTAGTCACCATATTTGCACACTATGTCGCACCCTACGATCCAAACCAGATTAACGCCTTGGACGCCTTTCAGGCTCCCAGTCGCACACATCTTATGGGGACGGATCATTTCGGGCGCGACATGCTGAGTCGAATACTCTTCGGAGGTCGCCTTTCTCTGGCCGTGGGCATAATTGCCGTTAGTATCGCCGCGACATTCGGGATTACCCTGGGAGTTCTTGCGGGATACATGGGCGGCTGGGTGGACTCGCTGATAAGTAGAGTCATCGACGTCATGCTGGCGTTCCCGAGTCTCCTTTTGACGTTGGGGATAGTAATCATCCTGGGGTCGGGACTTGAGAACCTCATGATCGCAGTAGGGATATCGTCGATTCCCCGGTTTGCCCGTATCGTGCGCGGTACGGTGATATCCACGAAGGAGAACGCTTACGTCCAGGCCTCGGTCGCCCTGGGTTGTTCCAGCTGGACCATCATGGTTCGGCACATACTTCCCAATATCATGGCACCGATCATCGTCTATGCCACGTTGCGCGTGGCGACGGCCATCCTGGTCGGGGCTTCGCTTTCATACCTCGGCATGGGAGCACAGCCCCCGACGGCGGAATGGGGTTTGATGTTGTCCGATGGCAGGGAACACATGCGGCGCGCCTGGTGGATAACCACGTTCCCCGGCGTGGCCATAATGCTGACCGTGATGTCCATCAACCTCCTGGGCGACGGATTACGGGATGCCTTGGATCCCAGGCTGCGTTCCTAACCGGGGAATGTGGCCACATGGACCGGGGACGCCGGGTTCTGCGTCCCCGGTCTTCGTCCTGTAAGGGGAAGCTGCACTTAGTTCACCGTATTCCTCCCCCGGTGAGGGTTATCGGGATTGGGGTCGGTCACGGGAATATCTCCCCGCCGTATCAGCTCCAAGAAAACCTCCAGCAACTGGGGATCGAACTGCCGGCCCGAGTGTGATTCGAGTTCCTCGACGGCTTCCTCGAGGGACTTGGCCGGACTATAGGGCCGCTCGTTGGTCATGGCGTCGAAGGCATCGATGATGGTTACTATGCGAGAGAGCAGGGGGATGGCCTCGCCTTTCAACCCGGCGGGGTAACCGGAACCGTCCCACCACTCCTGGTGGTGCAGAATCTCCCGCGCCACGGCGGAGAACTCGTCCGTGGCGGAGGCTATGCGGTAGCCGATTTCGGGATGCCGTTTTACGATGCCCCATTCTTCTTCGTCCAGGGATCCGGGCTTTTTCAAGATGGATTCCGGGATCCCGATCTTGCCGATGTCGTGTAGCGATACCAAAAGCGAAAGGCGGTTCATTTCTGAGGGGCTCATCTCCAGCGCGAATCCCATCGCGGCGGCGGCGTGGTGCATGCGCACGGCGTGGTCTTCGGTCTCGTGGCTCTTGGCGCCGAGGGAGTTCAACAGAGCTTTGAGTACGGCGCTTCGCGCGCTCGTGCTTACCGAGAGCTTATTCTTGTACATCCAATTTTCCGCCTCGTTCAATACGTCGGTGATGTCCCGGGTGGGCTCCTCCTTCACGGCGCTGCCGAGTGCGACGGATATGGGTATATCGGCCAGATCCGAGATCCTGCTGCATTCATCTCGGACGCGCTCGCACATGCCCTCGGCTTCTTTCTGTTCGGTCTGGGGCAGCAAGATGATGAATTCGTCGCCGCCCCAGCGAGCGATGATGTCCTCATCGCGGAAGCTTGCCCGCAAGACGTCGGCCACCCGCCGGAGAATCTCGTCCCCTTTAGCGTGCCCGAGCGAATCGTTGATGAGTTTCAACCCGTTTACGTCGACCATCACTACGCTCAGCGGAAGTTGGCGCTTTACGTCCAGGCGGTGAATCTCCTCTTCGAAGAAACGACGATTATATAGGCCGGTGAGTAGGTCGCGGAAACTCAGCTTCTGGAGCCGGCGTTCCGCCCGCTTTCTGTCGGTTATCTCCACCATGAATCCCCTGAGCGCTATAGGCTTGCCCTCTTTCATATCCACGCTCACCCGGTCGCGCAGCCACACCACGTGACCGTCTTTGGCGATGAAGCGGTACTCGAAGGTGTGCGGCACGCCTCGGGCGGTGCACTCCATGCAGTATTGATACGCCCAACTGCGGTCGTCGTCGTGAAGATTGTTCGTCCAAAAAGCGAGGTCTGTCCACTCCTCGGGGCGATATCCCAGGATGGACTCGGTTTGCGGAGAAACGTAGACCCAACGGTCCGCCTCGATATCGTATTTCCACAAAATGGATTCCGCCGACTCCACGAGCAGGCGGAATTCGCGCTCGCTTTCGGCCAGCGATTCCAGGGTCTGCGCAAACTCCGTGACGTCTTCGAACATTTCGATCATACCGCGCAGCTTCCCGTCACAACGATCCTCGAAAACGTGGCGATGCCACGCTGTCCCGTCGGACGTGCGGATCGCGATGTGCGGATTCCCATGGGCATCCCGCGATCCCGAAAGGGGCACCCCGAGATCCTCATTCCCCAGTTCCTCCACAATTCCTAGAGGCAGACGATCCGCGGCAGGATTGCGCCACAGTATGTTGCCACCGGGAGATCGATAGATCAGCGGATGCTCGAGAATCTCCGCTACGCGCTTGGGCAGGTTATTCTGGGTCACGTTGACTCCCTTCGGTACTAAATCCAGACAGTCGCGGTGGAATCCCCGTTGATGCAGAGAGATTTCGTGCGCTTCGCTAATTCTTCTATTACCTCCCCAATTCGATGCGGAAACTTGGATGGGGCCATACTCCACGGCCCCACTTTGCCGGGTAACGATCCGGTTCATTTGCCGCAACACTTCCGTTTCGTGAAGACCGATGATGGTGATTAGCCCCGGATCGTATGAGCATATCGTACTGTGGCTGGATATTATCACAAAAATCGAGCTAGTGGTTATGCCAACTCGTCTCCTGTGTCGATAATAACGATACGATTCGGAAGAACCCCGCCGTTTCCCGGTGCGAAGCCCTAACCCGGACGGGGAATCCTCGGCTCCCGACGAGTTCCACGCATTGTGGCGTATTCATCACCCCTTGGGTCTGTTCGATGGTGTCGTAGAGGTTTTGCGCGCAGGGCGGGAAAATGTATCGATGGAGAGAGGGGATATTCTTGAAAGTAAGAGCTGATCGTTCTCTATTGGCAACCGATGGCATGGTCATTTCGGCCCACCCCCGGGCTTCGCTGGCGGGCCTGGATGTACTGCGGGCCGGCGGAAACGCCATGGATGCTGCCCTGGCCGTGGCCGCGGCAACTAACGTGGTGCTTCCAGCCATGTGCGGGTTGGGAGGCGACCTCTTCCTCATATATTACGATGCGAAGACCGAACGATCTCACGCGATAAACTCCAGTGGGGTTGCCCCCGACGGCGCAACCGTCGATCGTTTCTTGGATAAAGGGTACGACAAGATGCCGTTGGAGGGCATCTTGTCAGTCGCCGTTCCCGGTCAGGTGGCGGGGTATCAGCTCGCCCATTCATCCTTCGCCACCCGTCCCCTCGACGAGTTGTTTGCCCCCGCGATCCGGCTCGCCCGCGAAGGATTCACCGTGACACCCCAGCTTCGCACGCTAATCGAATCCAACCGGGATAAACTGTCTCAGTTTCCCGAGGGTCGGGACATCTTTATGCCGGGCGGGGAGATCCCTGGGGTGGGAGATGTGCTTACGCAGATCAATTTGGCAGACACCTTCGAAAAACTGCTGGAGGAAGGGCTCGAAAGCTTCTATCGGGGTTTCTTCGCGGATGCTTTCGGGAGCTGCTGCGAAAAGTGGAACGGACTATTCAGCGGAAACGAAATGGAGGGGCACGAAGCGAGGATGTACCAACCCCTCAGCGTGGATTACCGTGGATTCGAGATTCAGCAAACCGCCCCGGTTTCCCAGGGGTTTCTCCTGCTCGAGGGGCTCAAGATCTTAGAGGGATTCGATTTGCCTTCATGGGGTGTGGAAAGTGCCGACGCCATACACGCCATGGTCGAGGCGAAGAAGCTGGCCTTTTGCGACCGCAATGCTTTCGGGGGAGATCCGGACTTCGTCGATTTCTCGGTCGAGTCGCTTTTGACCGATGAATATACCCGCAAGCGACGCGAGGAAATAGACATGGAGAAAGCGTTGGACGCCCACTTGCCCGGTGAACCCGGCTCTGCTACGACGTATCTTTGTGTGGCCGATGCTAATGGTTACTCGGTCCGTCTTATACCTAGTCTATCCATGGCGTTCTCGTCACGCCCTGCCGTTCAACGTCCGGGGGTATTTATCAGTCTTCCGTCCGGGC
>CAYLPL010000050.1:0-9913 GCA_964385545.1 uncultured Clostridia bacterium
CCCGTCCCCGCCGCAATCGGGGGGCAAGCTCTGGACCCCGGAGAGTCGCCGACCCCTTGGAGGCGAACTCTTCCGGCTCCCCATGGCTGAGTAACCCGTTGCCCCCCGGTCCTACGTTCTCTCGGCTGGTCGGGGATTTTGGGGGGACGACGGGAAGCCCGGCGGCCATGGCCTCGACCAACACAGGGCCCTGGGTCTCGGGGGTGGATGGGAAACAGAACACATCCGCTGCCGCGTCCCACCGGGCGACGCGATCGAAGGGCAGTTTACCGGTAAAACGGACTCTATCCAATATTCGCCGTCGTCTGGCCTCGTCTTCTAAATTGGTGTGGGCAGGTCCCTCCCCGACTATTACCAGGTGTATTCTCTCCTCTTTGTGGATAATCCCGAGCACTTCGAAGAGAAAATCGATATTCTTCCTGTGGTCCAATCGTCCCACGAAAAGCAATATCCGAGATCGGGGAGGTACCATCGCGTCGCGCGCCAGCCTGCGACGCACCTCTCCCTCCGAGGCTGCGACTTCCCGGCGGGCGCGCTCCAAATCCTCGGCCTCGATCCCCGACGGCAGGACTTCTACCTCCTGGGATACTCCCCAATCCCACAAGACGGAACGCGCGTACTCCGACGGGGCCAAGATCAAATCACAGCGAGAACAAAAATCTATCACGTATTCGCGAATGACGTCCTCCGCCAGCTCCGACACCAGGGGAACGTAATCCGAATAATTCGGGTATATGCTGTGACAGGTGAAGACGAGGGGAAGATCTCGCTTTTCCGCAAGACGGGCACCCATTTTACCCACGATGAAGGGGGAATGGGCATGTACCAGGTCCACATTTGCGTCGACTGTCCCCGAAATGCTCAAGTGCCCATCGGTCATTATCGGTGTTCCTATTCTCATGCCGTCGAAACCCGGTACGGGTATCGAGAGGAGCTCGAACACTCCGCCCTCCCTGGCTCGCTTCGAATCGGCCAGAAGGCCGGGAACGACCAGCAGAACGTCGTGACCGTATTCCTTGAGGGAATCGGCAAAACGCTCCATGGAGGTAATAACTCCGCTCACGTAAGGGTGATAGGTATCGTTGAAAAAGGCGATCTTCAATAGACCACCCTCCATTCCGTCGGTTCTTTGTATACTTTTCGGCCCGGGGCACCGGGACCCTTCCAAGTACCCGTTCAACTCGAATATACTTCTGGTGTCGGTGGAATGCAAAGGAGGCGGGACATCTTGGAAACCCGCAACCGAGGCGGAATACGCGTGGCGAAAGTAAGCATTGCCGTCAATTTGGCCTTGGTCATTCTCAAGGGAGCCTTCGCGGTGATCTCGGGAAGCTCCGCGCTGATGGCCGATGCCGCACATTCGGCCGGTGATATCGTCTCCACCGTACCGGTCCTCGTCGGCTTTTCCATTTCCGACCGACCGGCGGATTCCAATCACCCCTACGGCCACGGACGTGCCGAACAGCTCATGACCGGCCTTTTGGCCCTCATCCTGTTGCTCACCGCCTACTTCATCGCCCGCGATAGTGTGGCGACCATGATGGGGCCGCCGCGTCCGGCTCCCGGGATCACGGCCCTGGGAGTCGCGGTGGTTTCCATAATCGTGAAGGAACTGATGTATCGATATGCGGTGGCAGAGGGACGTCGCATGCATAGTGATCTGCTAATCGCCGACGCCTGGCATCACCGTTCCGATGCCCTATCCTCTGTCGCGGCGCTGATAGGCATCGGCGGGGCCAACGTCGGCTTCCCCATACTCGATCCCCTGGCGGCTCTGGTGGTAGCGGCCATGCTGGTCTGGACGGGAACCACCATCCTGTGGAGTGCCGTGCACACATTGATGGACGGGCAACCCGGCGATTTTACAAAGGAGGTGGGAAGAGTCCGCGAAATCGCCTCCGAGATTCCCGGAATAATCCACGTCGATGAAGTCAGGATGCGGCGCTATGGCGCCCAGCTAATCATGGATGTGGAAATCAGCGTCGATTCGGCTCACACGGTAGGCAGGGCACACGATCTGGCGGCCGAGCTTCGCGGGAGACTGGAAAGGGAGAACCCCCACATCGGTGGGGTCTTCATCCACATAAACCCCCACCCGGACCACGACGACGGAATCCACTGAGGCAGGAAACAAAGCAAGATCCCCGGTGACCCCGGCCAATAGACGGTAACATGAGACCCTCCTACCGCACATTCCTGGCGACGGGAGTCATCTCGGCACAGGCTATGTAAAGCCTGGCGCCGGCGGCGACATTGCCGAATAAATGGCCCAAAGCGGCAACAATTACCTCGGGCGCGCTGCCAGCAATCCGGACCAAACCACTTAGGCCAACCCGAACCCCCTCCCCGGCGATCATGGAGAAGGCCAAAGCCGTTGTCTCCGGGATGTCGCGAATTCCTTTCACCGAAACGGCGTTATGCCCAGCTGACCCGGGTAGACGAAACTGGTACCGACGGCAATGCCCCCGGGCAGATTGTGCAAGCCGATACCGAGGACGAAGAGAATACCTATCTTCGCGTACGGAGCCGCCGTGACGTATCCTCGGGGCTGAAAACGCGGCAGCCCACCTTCGATCATTGAAAGCTACACCATAACGACCGCGAGGCCGGCCATTGCGGCTCAAAACCCACAGTCCTGTAGGGTCTCGGGATGAGGTCAAAGAAGAAAACCAGCAACATAGCTCGTAGCGTCGTGCTGAGGGGGAAGGCCAAACACTTCCCAACGCAGGGTCCGAATGGCCCACCTGGTAAGGCACCAAGACCGGCATCCGGCAACTCGGCGGCCAAACGATCGCAGTAACATAACCCACGGGAGACCTCTATTGCTGCACCCATATAGGAGCATGATTGGTGTGATCATGCCCCCAAAGGGGGTTGACGCAACCACTACGAGTTGCCCCCGACGGGGGCAAGTGGTAGCCTAAATTCAATCGAGGTCGGAAGGGAAGATCCGCTTGAGTTTCCCCGATTGGGTGGATGGTATCGCGTACCGCTCATTATCCAGCTCCAGTAAATACGGCAATTGCTATCTCATCGCCTCCGGCTCCACGCGCATACTGGTCGATTACGGAGTGCCGCTACGGAAGATGGAGGGATTTCTCGGAGAAGCCGGCTGCGATCCCAAATCCATTTCCGCCATCCTGATGACGCACGAACACGGGGATCACAGTCGCGGCCTGCACATAAAGAATCCCTTCCACCGGCGTTACGGAATCGAGGTTTACGCGACGGGAGGAACGTGGGAAGGCATCTCAAAGCCCCCGGACAACCTCACCCACCGCCTAATTCGTCCCGGGTCGTTAATCGATATTGATGGGCTCGAGATAAGTGCCATGCCCAAGCTCCACGACGCCCGGGAGCCGATCGCACTACTCATACGGGGAAACTCGTCTTCGTTGGGTATAGCCACCGATCTCGGGGAGTTTACCCCGGAAATGGCGGATTTTCTGCGCGGCGCCGACCATTACATAATCGAGAGCAATTACGACCCGGATTTGGAACTGGCTTCCCCCCGTCCCCGTTCCCTGATTGCCCGCGTTATGGGTCCGCGAGGTCACCTATCTAACTACCAGGCTGCTGAGGCGATGAGCCTGTTGGTGACCGCGGATACCAGTTCCGTTCTGCTGGCACATCTTAGCCTGGAGTGCAATCGCCCCGCTTTGGCCATCAAGACCATGACACGAGCACTGGCCAAAAAGGAATTCGCGGGTTCCGTCGCCGCGGCTCCGGCCGGGGTCCCCGGTGAGATCATGGGTGATGTGATGATGCCAATCTCCACGGAAGCGCGCAACGCTACGGACAACTTTCACCTCAACTTGTAGCCGGGAGGGAAAACCATGGATGGCCCGCGAATAATCCCGAACGCTCGAGAGATTTGGTCCGCCAGTCGGCTAATCTCCGAAGAACTCGCCCCCACCCCCCTCGTCTATTCCGAGCACTTAAGCGTCCGCCTGGGAAGAGATGTGTTCTTAAAGGTCGAGAGTGCCCAACCCGGCGGCTCTTTCAAGATAAGGGGAGCATTAAATCGACTATCGGCTCCGAATGCGCCCGACGCAATTATCACTTCATCGAGCGGGAATCACGGTGCAGCTTTGGCCATGCTCGGCTCGCGCATGGGAGTGCGGGTCACCGTAGTGGTACCCGGCTGTACACCGAAGGCCAAGGTTGACAAAGCGCGTTCCCTCGGGGCCGAAGTCGTGGTGGTTGGGGACATCTACGATGACGCCGAGGCCCACGCCCGGAAACTGGCCTCCACGTCGAGCAGGCCCTACGTCAGCGGGTTTGAAGATCGCGCCGTAATTGCAGGTGCGGCCACGATAGTCCCGGAAATCCTCGACCAGATCGGTGAATTCGGCACGATCCTGGTGCCGGTCGGCGGCGGGGGGCTAATCTCCGGCATATCTGCCGTATTGGAAATCCTGGCGCCAAGAACCCGGGTGATCGGAGTGCAACCGACAGCGTCCAATCCCCTGGTAGCATCCTTCAGGGCGGGCCAACCCGTGGACGTGAAGCACCGGCCCACCATTTCTGAAGGTACCGCCGGAGGGATCCCGGCGAGTATTACCCGCCATTTGATTCCCAGGCTCACCGACGCCGTCGCGGTAACGGAGGAGGAAATGGCGAAGGCCATAGGGTACTTACTTCTGGTCGAAAAGATCGTTGCCGAGGGTGCTGGAGCACTCACGACGGCGGCACTGACTGCAAAAACGTCCGAAGACATGTCCGCCTGGCCGGGTCCGGTGGTGGCGGTAGTATCCGGCGGCAACATCGAAGCCGCCACGTTAGCCAAGATACTGGGTGAAGACCCGCGTTAGACTAATCGGCGGCCGAGCACCAATCCCTCGACGTCCTCGACCCCACCCTCGTACGTCGGTTCGGGGACGTCCTCTTTCCTCTCTATCCGATACTGGTTCACGAGGTAGAAGTCCATCCCCGTTTCCACGGCAACCCCGTCCTCCAGCGGGTCGTTTCCCACCATGAGCACGTCGCGAGGGGATAGGTCCAACTTGGCCAGTATTTCCGAATAGTATTGGACCTTTGGTTTACAAAACCGCGAATTGTCGTAGCTGGTCACAAACTCGAAGCCGTCGAACGATATGCTACCCCAACGCAGACGAGCATCTATCGCTGCTCGCGGGAATAGGGGGTTGGTGGCCAGGACCAATCGCTTACCCGCCCGCGATAATCGTCGAAGCATCGGATCGGCCTCCGGTATGACTTGGCATAGATAAGCCAGCCGCGGGAAGACACGCCGATAGAACTCGTCGAATATCGCCGTTTCTCGTCGACGGCTCTCTTCATCGCCGCCGTCGAAGAAGTGTCTTTCAAACGTCTCCCGATTTGTCCTCCCCGGATCTTCGTCGGCAATCATTGCCGCGGTCGCTCCGCGCAGTCTCCGCAAAAAGCCGTTGGAATCCATCTCGAATTGCTCGGCGAATTCTGCAATGGCACCGAAATAAACGCCGATGAATTCCCCGACGTCCAAACCGATGAGCGTCCCGTCGAGGTCGAAAAGTACCGCTTGGTATCCCCTGTTCACCGCATCTCCCCTCCCATCGCGACGAAGGTGAAGCGGGGTTTTCGGTCCCTATCCAATTGAATCCACCCAAAGGAGGGAAAGGAATCAGCGCGGGGGTCGGTGGCCGAGCCGGGATTGAATAGGTAGACACCGTCGATCACCTTCAGGTGCGGTGCATGGGTATGTCCGGAGATGACAATATCCACGTCGTTGAACCAGTTCCGCAAGTTTTGGAACATGTCCTCCCCCCGGCCAGGGCCATCGCCATGAAGAAGACCGATACGGAATCCGGCAATCTCGATCTCCCGTTCCCGCGGGAGGCTTTCCGCCACCGTCTGGGGATCCATGTTACCGACCACCCCGACGAAGTGCGGCATGATCTGGAAGTACTCCAACACGTCCACCGAGGTATAATCACCCCCGTGCAAAACCATGTCGGGCGAATCTTCCATGGCCTCCACGAGATCCGGCGGAAGACGATCGGCCCGGGTTGGCAAATGGGTATCACTGACCACCAGGATCTTCATACTGCACCACCTCCGTCGCGCAACATATCGCGAAGTTTCTCGTTTGCCACGGCAGGGTTGGCCTGTCCCCGGGTCTTCTTCATAACCTGTCCGACCAGGTACCCGAGGGCCTTGTCCTTGCCGGAACGATAATCCTCGGCGGCCTTGGGATTCTCTCGAATGACCTCGGCAACTATTGTCTCCAAAGTGGACTCGTCACTAATCTGGCGCAGACCCCTCTTTTCGACTACGTCGGATGGGCGCGCGCCTTCTCTCATCGTCTCTTCCCAGACCTCTTTCGCCATCTTGCCGCTAATCTCGCCCCCGTCTATCAACGAAAGCAAATCCTCGAGATGTTCCGGTCCGACGGGTGCTTCCCCGATACTCACCTTCTCGGCGTTCAGATACGCGGATATGTCTCCGAGAATCCAGTTAGCGGTATCCTTGGGCGGAGCTCCCATGGCTACGGTACGCTCGAAGAAATCCGCCAGGTCCGGCTGGGAGACCAGGACCTCGGCGTCGTACGGACTCAACCCGTATTCCTCTCGAAACCTCTTGCGGCGCTCCCTCGGTAATTCGGGAATCTGTGCCGCCAGGTAATCCGCGAGTTCCGGATCGATCACCACCGGGGGAAGGTCGGGCTCGGGGAAATAGCGGTAATCCTGGGCCTCTTCCTTCGATCTGGCCGAATATGTCACCCCGCGATCCTCGTCCCAGTGCCTCGTCTCGTGGGAAAGAGTATCCCCGGCATCCAGTGCCTCCCGGTGTCTTCGTTCTTCGAATTGAAGGGCCCGCTCCACGGAGCGGAAAGAATTGAGGTTCTTGACCTCGCTGATCTCGGTGTGATCGGGGCCTTTAGCATTCCCCTCGCGACACAGGCTAAGATTTACGTCGCAGCGGAGTTCTCCCTCTTCCATCCTCACCTCAGAAATGCCGGTTGTGCGGAGTACGGAGCGGAGTTCCTCCAGGAATTCCCGCGCCTCGGCCGCGGAAACGATATCGGGTTCGGTCACTATCTCCGCCAGAGGAATACCGCATCGATTGAAATCCAGTTGTGTCCGCCCGGTCGTCGTCGAATGGGTGGACTTGCCGGCATCTTCTTCCAGGTGAACGCGAATGATCCTTATGCGCCTTTCTTCTCCGTCCGGCCGATCCAACACCAGCTCGCCCCCCACGGCCAGGGGCACGGCATACTGGCTTATTTGATAGCCCTTTGGGAGATCGGGGTAATGATAATTCTTCCTTTCGAAGTAGGTTCGGGGCCGGATCTGGGACCCCAGGGCCCGGGCACACATAATACCCAGCTCTAAAGCCTTCGCATTGACGACCGGCAGGCTGCCGGGCAAACCCAAACACACGGGACATACGTGGGTATTGGGGGCAGCCCCGAATTCGGTAGAACAACCGCAGAACATCTTGCTTTCAGTGGCCAAGGCGACGTGAATCTCCAAACCGATGGTGGGTAAGTAGGTGCATTTCTCGCTCAAGCCTCGTCACCTTCTCCCGTAGGCGGGCGACGCAGATGATAGTCGGAGGCGCGCTGGAAGGCATCCACCATCGCCAGAAGTCCGCCATCGGAAAACCGGGGGCCCATCAACTGCACCCCCACCGGAAGTCCATCGACGAATCCCCCGGGAAAGGACACCGCCGGGATCCCGGCAAGATTCGCTGGAATCGTACAGATATCCGCCATGTACATGGCCACCGGATCTTCTACTCTATCGCCGATCTCAAAGGCCGTGGTGGGAGTCGTCGGCGTTAACAGATAGTCATAATCCCGGAAGGCCTCCAAGATTTCTTCGGCCATGGCGCGACGAACGCGGGCGGCCTTGAGATAGAAAGCGTCGTAATACCCTGCGCTCAGGGCGTAACTCCCGAGCATTATCCGCCGTTTGACCTCGTCACCGAATCCGCTAGTTCGCGTATTCCGATAAAGCTCCTCGATACCATCTCCGGTCTCCCGCAGTCCGTATCGGATGCCGTCGTAACGAGACAGATTCGAGGAAGCTTCGGCCGAGGCCATGACGTAATATGTCGGCAGGGCGTACTCGGTATGGGGAAGCGACATCTCCTCAACCTTCGCCCCCATCCCTTCGAGCGTGCGCGCCGTCTTCCTCGCGACGTCCGCGATGTCCGGATCTATTCCCTCGGCGTAATACTCCCGGGGCAACCCGATCCTGATTCCGTGGAGTCCATCTTTGCCACTCCGAACCTGACGAAGGAAACTGCCAGCATCCGGGTGTTTTATGGACGTGCTGTCCTCGGCGTCCCACGAAACGAGCGCGTCCAGCACCAGGGCGCAATCGCGCGCACTTCGGGCCATCGGTCCCACCTGGTCCATTGAAGAGGCGAAGGCCACCAATCCGCGCCGGGAGACGGCACCATAGGTGGGTTTCATACCCGTGATCCCGCAAAAGGCCGACGGCTGACGAATCGATCCCCCCGTATCGCTTCCCAGGGCGACTGGTACCATGCCGGCTGCCACGGCCGCGGCGGACCCCCCGCTGGATCCTCCAGGTACCCTTGAGAGATCCCAGGGATTACGGACCGGTCCAAAATGGGAATTTTCGTTGGAGGAACCCATGGCGAACTCATCCATGTTGGTCTTGCCGACCAGGGCCGCGCCAGCCCCTCTCATTCGCGATATCACGTGGGCGTCGTAAGGAGGTGAATACCCCTCCAGGATGTGAGAGGCACAGGTCGTAGGCAGATCGCGGGTACAAAGATTGTCCTTGGCGGCGTACGGCAGTCCCCCCAGGGGACCTTCGAACTCGCCTTCTGCCGGCTCTTCCGCCACGAGAAACGCGCCGACGCGGGGATTCAGCCGGGATATGCTGGATAGGGATAAGTCTATCGCCTCTCGGGGGGACATCTCGCCGGTGGTAACAGCCTCCACGGTTCGCAGGGCGTCGAGACAGCTCTTAGACATTCCCGCCCTCCTCACTTCCCGCGAAGCGAGGCACCACGACCCAACCGCCCTCGCGTTCCGGGGCGGCACGAAGGAAATCCTCCGATATATTTGCCTCCGTCACTTCGTCTACCCGGGTCACGTTTTCGCCCGTCTCCGCCGGATTATAAAGCGGGGCGAGCCCTGATGTATCCACGTCTTCGAGCTTTCTCACGTGGTCTAGGATCGCTCCGAGATCGGTACGCATTTTCTCCAAATGCCTATCGTCCAATCGCAGGTGCACCAAATCCGCCACCATCTTCACTTCCTCGGCGGTGATCCGCAAGGCAAATCACTCCTTATGCCCCGAAGGGCTTGTCAATCTCGATTATAACCACTAAACCGGTAGGGCCTCCACACCAGGGCGACGGGTCGCGCCCTACGAGATCCCGGAATCCTCGACATCGACGACGAGACGATGCTGAGACATCCAAAGGAAGGAGGGGAGACGGCAGGCGTCTCCCCTCCGGATCGACTCGTGGAATCCGCGGTTACTCGTGCAACCAACAGGCCACGAAATGCTCGTCGCCGATGTCCTTCCACGCCGGTTTTTCCTCCGCACAGATCGGCATAGCATGTTGACAGCGGGTACGGAAGTGACATCCGCTGGGAGGATTGGAGGGACTGGGTACGTCACCTTCCAGGACTATCCTCTGCCGCGTACGCTGCACCTTGGGATCTGCGATTGGAATGGCGGACAACAGCGCCTGGGTATACGGGTGAGCGGGATTATCGAACAGTTCCAGCTGATCCGCCAGCTCTACCAGCTGACCCAGGTACATCACCGCCACGCGATCGCTGATGTGACGGACGACGCTGAGGTCGTGGGCGATGAACAGGTAGGTCAGGTCGAACTCCGTTTGCAGGTCTTCCAGGAGGTTCAGGACCTGGGACTGGATGGAAACGTCGAGCGCGGAGACCGGCTCGTCGCACACTATCAGC
>CAYLPL010000051.1:0-9813 GCA_964385545.1 uncultured Clostridia bacterium
ATCGTCCGGGTGGCTGGATCAGCTGGCCATAATGCGGGAATTCTTCAATCGCCGCGACACCTTCGTGGGCGAGCTGGGAGCTCACGTGAGCCTATCCTTCGGAGCGGTGGCGGCGGGAGCCGTCGTGGGCCTGGCCGTCGCCTACGTGATCTTTCGTCACGCGAGGAGTGAGCGCTACCTGTTCTTTTTCATCAACCTGTTTCAAACTGTACCGACGCTGTCGTTTTTGGGTCTTTTGATGGCGCCCCTGGCCTACCTGGCGGCACGCTACGGCATCCTGCGGCAGTTTGGCGTGGCCGGGATAGGTTGGACTCCCGCCTTCATCGTGCTCTTCGCCTACACCTTGCTGCCGGTTACCTCAAATGCCCTGGCCGGATTTCGCGTGGTGGACCCCATGGTATTGGAGGCGGCGCTGGGCATGGGCATGACAAAAAGGCAGGTCTTTTGGCGGGTACAGTTCCCGCTCGCCCTCCCGGTGGTGGTCTCGGGAATCCGCACCGCCCTGACCCAGGCCATAGGGAACACCATCCTCGCCGGCCTCATAGGCGGTGGGGGCATGGGAAGTATTATCTTCTTGGGCCTCGCCCAGTCAGCACCGGATCTGGTCCTCCTGGGAACCATACCGGTGGTCCTCCTGGCGCTCGTCGCGGATTACGCGATGAGGGGTTTGTCGTATGTACTATCCGAGGGCGTCTCGGGAGGTGCGACATGATCAGCCTGCACGAAGTTACCAAGGAGTACGAAGACCTGGTGGCCGTTCGCGACGTATCGTTGGACATAGGGGAAGGTGAGCTCACCGTACTGATCGGACCTTCTGGCTGCGGAAAATCCACCCTCCTTCGCATCATCAACCGGATGGTCGAGCCTACCTCGGGAAGTGTCGCCATCGATGGGGTGGACGTGAGGAAGATCTCCCCCGAGCGGCTGCGCCGCGGTATCGGTTACGTTATACAAAACGTCGGTTTGTTTCCGCACCTGAGCGTTCGTGAGAACATCGCGGTGGTACCCAGGTTGCTTGGGTGGTCCCGGGAGCGGATGAGAAAGCGGGTGGCAGAGCTGCTGGAGCTTATGAACCTGGGTGTCTCCTTCGCCGACAAGCGACCGCGGGAACTCTCCGGCGGGGAGGCACAACGGGTCGGTGTGGCCCGGGCCCTGGCCGCCGACCCGCCCATCCTCCTGATGGACGAGCCCTTCGGCGCCGTGGATCCGCAGAACCGCATCCGGCTGCAAACAGAATTTGATCGCATACAAAAGCGCCTGGAGAAGACCGTAGTCTTCGTCACCCACGACGTCGAGGAGGCCATCCGCCTCGCCGATCGCATAGCCTTGATGCAGGCGGGCCGCATCGTCCAGTACGCTCGGCCCGAGGAGTTCATCCTGCGGCCCGCGGATCCCTTCGTCTCGGAGTTTTTGGGAACGGAGTACCCCTTGCGACTGTTGGCGCGAAGGAACGTCGCTTCCTGTTACCATCCCGGGCTCGATGGCGATCCATCGCCCTTCGCCCCGGCCGTACGTCCGGATACCCCGGTGCGGGCGGCGTTGTCGCTTGTGATATCATCGGGCGAGGGAGAATTGCCGGTGGTGGACGAGGGCGGGGAGACGCTGGGTACCTTCAGTCTGCATTCCCTGCTCCACCTATTCGGCGGTGATTCCGATGAACAGCGATGATCTGGTCGGCTGGATCAAGACTAGCGCGCTCTTCGCCCTGTTTTTTGCCATCCTGTTTTCCTTTCCGCTGTTGGAACGGCTGCTGCCTTCGTTCTTTTTGCGGCGCGGGATAATGATGGAACGGGTGCCGCTTTGGCTCACCGCGTGGCAACACATATACCTGGTGGCCGCATCCAGCTCGCTCTCCAGCATCGTGGGATTACTCCTGGGCGTAGTGGTGTTCTTTCCCTTCGCTCGCGAGTTTCGCGAGCTATTCACCGATCTATCCAGCCTGGGGGAGACCTTCCCCTCGGTGGCCATCATAGCCCTCACGGTGCCCGTTTTGGGGTATGGTTTCTGGCCCGTGCTGGTGGCCTTGTTCATATACGGGATATTGCCGGTTCTCAGGAACACGATCACCGGCATCGCCAACGTGGATCCCGGGGTAACGGATTCGGCCCGGGGCATGGGGATGAGCACCGTCGGGATCCTGCGCGAGGTATCCCTGCCCCTGGCTCTTCCGGTGATAGTCGCCGGTGTCCGCACCTCGGTGATAATCAACATCGGTGCGGCGGCCATCGGGGCCACGGTCGGGGCCGGCGGTTTCGGCATACCGATAATAAGCGGCATCAGGAGCAACGACCTGGCGCTGGTCCTGCGTGGTTCCATACCTGTGGCGCTTTTGGCCATAGCCGTGGACAGCCTCTTCGCGCAACTGGAGCGCGCCGCCGCGCGGCGCATCTGATCTCGCCGCGGGGGAGGATAAGCGGCGGCAGGGTCTAAGTCGTGTAAGGGGTGTCCGGAAGGGGTGGCAACTTGCGATATCGCGGAATCCTCCGAGCCGTCGCGCTGGTGGTCGCGGTCGCGGCGGTCGGCATCATCTTGGTCAAATCGTCTTCTTCATCGCGAAGCCCTATAAGGGACATAGAAGGCAGCAACAGTTCGCCGCCGCTCGAGATAAAGCTGGTGGGAGTGCAGCTGCGCGTGGACGAGGCGATGTACCGATCACGGGAGAGCTTCGCCGAGCGTCTTCGGGCGGCGATGGAGAGGGCCGACGAGGAAGTTTCCCTGGGGGAGGACAGCCTGGTGGTCTTCCCCGAGGACGTCGGACTGCTCACCATAATGTTCGGGCAGGGAGATCTCCTGTCCGAGGCGGAGGGGCTCGCGGACGGCATGGAGCGCGTCATACGTTCCCAGCTGGTGCCGGTCGGGTATCGAAAGCTCCGCCACGGCGTCAGCTGGCCGCGGGCGCTGTTTTTGACCTCGGGCGACGAGATGGGAGAGGCCTACTTCGAGGTCTTCTCCGGGCTCGCCGACGAGTACGACGTCTACCTGGTGGCGGGTTCCGTAGCCCTCGACGATACCACCCTGCGGCGCTTTGTCCCCGACGACGTCCCCGGTGCCCCGGGGAGGGGAGCTGATTCGGATCCCGCATCGGTGTACAACGTGAGCGTCTTGTTCGGGCCCGACGGCGAGGTTCTCGGTATCCAGAGGAAGGTGAACCTGGTGGATCTGGAAGGTCCCGGGGGCCTGGATCTTTCACCCGGGTCCCGCAACGACATCGATACGGTCTCGACACCACTGGGGGATATCGGCATCGCGATCTGCCTCGATGCCTTCGACTCCGACATCCTCGATCGGCTGGGCGATGCGGACATCCTGGTGCAGCCCAGCGCCAACCCCGGTCCCTGGGAGCCCTGGCAGCAGGAGGAATGGTTACAAAGTTCCTGGTCGGCCGTCGTCACAGATGATCGATTCCCGGTGGCGATCAACCCCATGCTCACGGGTGGAATCCTCGACGTGGACTTTTTTGGCCAAAGTTCCATAATCGCCTCGGAGAGCATTTCGCCCGGGCCGATGTCTTCCTACCGGGATCTCGAGGAACTGCCGGGCTTTTTGGACGTGGCTCCCGATGACGCGGACGACGACATCATCCACGCCACCGTACCCGTTTCCCAAATGCGCGAGTGATCGGTGTTGTCCCGGGTCCGGGCGGTGAACCCTGGCGAGTTGTGATCTAAAGCTGGAACAACTCGTAGTGGATCCTGTCCTCGGGAACACCCAGGTCCCGGAGATGGCCTAACATGGCGTGCAGCATCGGGGGAGGACCGCAGACGTAGAATTCACTGCTGGCGAGGTCGTCGACGTGGCGCTCGATCGTTTCCCGCTCGATGCGTCCCTTCTCGCCGGGCCAATCGCTTTGATCGGACATGATCAACCGGTAATCCATCCGGGGCATTTCCGCCGCCATTTCCGCCAGTTCGTCGAGAAACGGCGTGACGCCCTCGGAGCGGTTCCCCCAAAGCAACAGGACGTCCCTTTCCGGGTCCCTTTCCCGCATGTAGCGCAGCATGCTCATAAACGGCGTTATCCCTATCCCACCGGCGATGAATACCAGGGGTCCGTCGTGGGGGTGCCCCAGGTAACTGAAGACCCCGTATGGAGCGTCTATGTAGGCCAGGTCTCCTTCCCCGGTTTGTCCCAGCGTCGCGGTAAAGTCCCCGCTTTCCTTGGGCGTTATGGAGAGGTAAGGATCGGTGGGAGAGGAGGAGATGGTAAAGGGATGGGAAGACGACAGCTGGTCGTCCCGGAGCAGCTGTACGTGCATGAACTGGCCAGGGTCGTGGCGCAACGGCGAACCCTCGAACCTCAGCGTCCAGATGCCCTCGGCCTCGGGAATCACAGCACTGACTCGGTAGGGATCGGTCCGGACACCATGAAGCCCGCGGAGCCTATGCAAGAACAGCAGCGCGAAGATGGCGAGCAGGGGAAGGTACAGGTAGGCCGCGTTGCTGCCGGGCGTGGTGACCAGGACGAGGTGCAGTCCGATGGCCGGAAAGGCCAGGTAGTTGAGGAGGTGGGGAGCCTTCCAGCACTCATATCTCAGCCCCAATTTCCCGTGCAGTGAGGCCGAGGCGGCGGTCAAACTCACCAGGAACAGGACCGTCATCCCGACGATTCGGCCTGGCGTGATGGCCAGGCCCACCCCGGCGGCGAGATCACGGTAACCCAAAAGGAGAAAATGCAAAAACAGGAAACTCACCGCTGCCCTCCCGACCCAGCGGTGATACCCGAACAATTTGTCCTGCCCGATGCGGCCCTCGATGATCATGGCCCGCGATGCCAACACGTACTGAAGTGCCAACGACGACATGCCTACTGCGGCGGCGAGTCGCGACAGGGAGATGAGCGAGGTCAACCCCTCCGCCTGGTTCGCGAACGAAGTCACCCACGCCACGATCGCGGCCGCAAAAAACCCGATAACGATAAGCCAAAACCCTTCTTTGGTCATCCCTTGCTCCTCTCGAGATGGACGGTACATATCCCGCCAAAGGTCTTTACCCCCAAAGTTCGGGGAACAAAACTTCTTTACCTTCCCGCGCAAAGCCGTACTCCGGGGACACTGCCGGTGATAACCCATTGCCCCCGGAGTCTTCGCGGGAGTATGATTCTCGCGGGACTGTACTCTCACACCGCTTCTTCGGCGAGGTCCATCCAAAATACCTCGAAGAAGGTGGTTACATGTTTTGGCAAAAGCCCGCCCTGATGAATCGGCGGGCGATGAACCCGCGCTTCAAGTTGCCCGACGTAATCGAGGCCCTAGAGATCGACCGCGGTGACGTGGTCGCCGACATCGGCTCCGGCGGGGGAATCTACTCTATCCACTTCTCCCGCGCCGTGGGGGAGGGTGGCCGGGTTTACGCGGTCGAGAGGGATAGCCGTTGTCGTGAGTACATCGCCGCCGAGATCGCGAGATTGGGACTGAAGAACGTCCTGGTGTGTTGTCCCGAGCTGGAGGATCCCGGACTCCCGGTAGGCAGTTGCGATCTCGTGTTCATGCGAAACGTCCTGCACCACATTCGCCAGCCGGCCCGATATTTCCTCAATGTCAGAAGATGCCTCCGTAACGGCGGGCGAGTGGCCATCATCGATTACTCCCGCCGTTCCCTTGTCAATGCTGTCTCGCTCTTGGGCCATTGCGTCGCTCGAGAATCCATCGACGCGGCCATGGGGACCGCCGGTTACACGATCTCGGCGGAGCACGAGTTCCTCCCGGACCAGCATTTCCTCGTCTATGAAATCGACGAGAAGCGGGATTGTGGGGATCCGGCGATGCCATGATGGGGGGCGATCGCCGGGGCGCGGTCGCTATTGCGCCAAAACCGCAAAAAAGTGTCCCTAAGAAGTTTCGATTACTGCACGGGGGGCATTATGTCCATGTAATAAAAGGTGGCCCGGGGTGTGCGGTGGACCTTACGTCCGCATCGACCGGCCTCCGCGAGCATAGCGGGGGCAGGATGGTCTGTGTGGGCGCAGCGGGCGATACGCGCGACCGCAGGTTACCATCATACGGAGGTGTACCAAGTGAAGAAGGTTGCAGTAGTTGTGCTGGTGTTGATGTTGACCATGTTGTTGAGCGCGAACGCATTCGCGGATGAGGAAGCGGACATCGTTGATACCGCCGTGGCGGCGGGTGATTTCGAAACTCTGGTAACGGCCCTAACGGCCACCGGTCTCGACGAGGCCCTACGGGGTGACGGTCCGTTTACCGTCTTCGCCCCCACGGACGAGGCCTTCGCCGCGCTGCCCGAGGGCACTTTGGAAAAACTGCTCGATAACCCCGAGATCCTCGAGAACGTTCTCCTGTATCACGTGGTCGAGGGCGAGGTCACGGCCGCCGACGCCGCCGCATTGGACGGTGAAAGCGTGGCTACCCTCTCCGGACAGTCCATAGACATCAGCGCCGACGGTGGAGTCTTCATCAATGACGCCGAGGTCACGACCCCCGACGTGGAGTGCAGCAACGGCGTCATCCACGTGATAGATTCGGTCTTGCTCCCCGAGTTCGACATCGTGGAGACCGCGATATTGGACGACGATTTTAACACCCTGGTAACCGCCCTCACGGAGACCGGGCTCGACGAGACACTCTCGGGAGACGGCCCCTTTACCGTCTTCGCCCCCACCGATGAGGCCTTCGCCGCATTGCCCGAAGGCACCCTCGACGCCCTGCTCGCCGATCCGGATGCCCTGGTCGACATACTGCTTTATCACGTGGTGTCGGGCAGCGTACCGGCCGCCGACGTGGTAGGCCTCGATGGCCAGAAGGTTGCAACCTTCTCCGGCGATGAACTGACGGTTACCGTCGAGGATGGCGACGTGTTCGTGGACGACAGCCAGGTAGTGGTGACTGACGTGGGGTCCTCCAACGGAATAATCCACGTCATAGACGCCGTCTTGGTGCCGGAGCCGGCCGAGAGTGCCCCGGAAGCGGAAGATGAGACCGCCGAACCAGAGGAAGATACCACTGATCCCCTGCCGGAGACCGGTGGTCCCGGTGCGACCCTCGCCTTCTGGGGATTGCTCAGTGCGATCGGCGGAGCATACCTGGTGGCCCGCAAGCGCTAGGGAAAGGGTTGGGCATCCCAGCACGGGCCTGCGGTTACGCGCACGTAAGATACGTAAGATGATGAAGTGGAAGGAATATCGGCCACCCGGCATGGGTGGCCGATATATTTTTGCCCTAATCTACCGCGTGAGGTGAGAGCATTAAGGAGAACACGTGGTACCCTACAGCGCCCTCCGGTGGGTCGGGCGGACGCTGTGCAAGGCGATGGCGGCCTCCGCCGGCACGCGGAGCCCGGATATGGGCGGGTGGCATCCCGCGGGAAAAGCCACGGCAACGCCGGAGAACAGCATTATTAGAGGCATCGCCAATACGATCACCGAGATCGACCCCCTCACCTGATTCACCACCCGATATTGTGGCGAAGATATTCTGTACCGCTCGTGGCGACGGAGAGTCAGTTAGACGGTGAGAGTGGGAGGTGATGGTCGTATCCGATCCCCATCGCCCCGTCTTCGATGGGTACAGCGAACCCGGACGAAACGCAGTCGATCGTTAGGTAGCGGCATGGTATTGACGAGTTTTCGGATGCCACGTTGGGAAGCATCGAGGGCGAATTAGGTCACACCATGGCTCGTTGCCCTATCTCCCTTCTGGCTGATCCCTTAGGGGAGATTGTTTGAGGGGATCCGGACGCCTGGTTCGCAAGGGGTTTTTGGGACGTTGCTTGTCTTGGCGGGCACCGCCTGCTCCTGTCCAGGCCCGCTCAACTTCCAGCGACGGCTTCTTGGTTGAACCCCGCTGGCGGCCTCGCTGGAGGTCTGTGCGGCGTTTACGCTGTCATGGGGCGCCGGGGGCGCCTACGGCGATGATAGTTCGTCGTTCCGGCCTGGTGCCGCTGGCCCTCGGGGGCTTTGTCACGGCGGAGCGATTTTTCCCTCGGGTCTTTTCAGTCCGGCCCGCTTCTCAGTATTGGTGGTTACCGCGTTCCCGGGCGTCGCACTGATTCACACGCGCCTTTTCGTCGATGCCGATAACGGTGAGCGAAGTTGGTCCCACATGCGGCTGGTGAGCTCGCAGTGTTTGTCCTCCCCTGGTGGCTGGAAGGGTCCATGGGAATCTCTTTGGCGCACTGGAGGTGGCAAACCAGGTCTGGATCGTCCGCCTCATCGCCGTCGGGCTTCGATTGCTGATTTCACCCCGAAGATGCGATGCGGGATGAGTGCCGTCTCAATGATCCAGATGGTGCGAGACTAAACTCCGGCGCGGATCCCCGGGTTCGGTATGCCGGGGGCGGTTTTCGGCCACTAACTCCTCGCCGAAGGCGATTTCCCAAACGATATTTGCCCCCAGGGGGCGTATATCGTATATGCATGGAGGGAACGGCTCCCGATTCCCCGAACAGTATGGATAGAGTCCAATATCGATCCGAGGCCTCAGCTTCGAGGGGAGCTTGAGTCTCCCCGGGTTTTAGGGGCCTCACGGAGGAGGGCGGAAATATGTCGGTGGTTAAGGTAGTGGAGATAATTGCAACCTCCGAGGAGAGTTGGGAAGATGCGGTAGAACAGGGAGTGAAGAAGGCCTCACAGACCATCGAAAACATCACCGGTGTGGAAGTGACCGCCACCACAGCCAGCGTCGAAAACGGTGAGGTCACCGAGTACCGGGCCACCATGAAGATCGCCTTCGTGGTAAGAAACCTCTGAGAAGTTGTCGATCGGGTATCCCCAGTTTTGGGGATGCCCGACCCCTCGCGACGTCCACTTGGCGAAAAGTAAGCCCGAATAGCGGGTCGAGGAGGGTGAGAGCGTGGGTGTACTTTTCGAAAATGCCACCATAGTTACCATGAATGACGGTCGCGAAATACTGCGAAACGCCGGACTTTACGTCGACGGAGAGGAGATCGCCGCGATCGGGGATTCCCAAAAGCTTCAGGACAGCTACGCTGCAGAAGCCGACAGGGTAATCGACGCGGGCGGTAAGGTGCTTTATCCCGGCCTTTTGAACATCCACTGCCACACCATGTTGCTTGCCTGTCGGGGAAGGGCAGAAGATGTGAGCAACTGGGATGCCATTTGGGGCATTATGGGAAGCATCATGGATGTCATGACAGAAGATGACTGTTACGCCGCCTCAAAGCTCGCCTACATGGAGATGCTCAAGTCCGGTGTTACCACGGCGGTCGACAGCGGCACACACATGATGAAGGTGGGTGAGGCCGCGGTCGACAGCGGCATACGGGCATACCTGCACGAGACTTTCCGGGATGCCGATCCGATCAAAGTGCGCGATGAAGGTGTCTACCAGTACTCCCGCGAGATGGGAGAACGCGGCTTGGCCCACGCGGTGGAACTGGTGGAGAAGTTCCACGGACGCGAGGATGGGCGCATCCTGTGCCTCCTGGGTCCCCACGCCACGGACGTCTGCTCTCCGGATCTCCTCCGGGCGACCCGCGAGGAGGCGGATCGCCTGGGCGTGGGAGTCACCATCCACCTGGCCCAAAACGAGGTGGAATCCCAACAATGCAAAGAGGAGTGGGGTGACTGGCCCGGTCCGATGATGGAAAAGGTCGGATTCTTGGGTTCGGACTTCATCGGAGCCCACGGCATATTCTTAAACGAAGAGGACATGGCAGCCCTGGGCAGAAACGGTTGCTCCGTCTCCCATAATCCGCAAATCAACGCGAAACGGGCCCACATCGCCCCCGTATCCGACATGATGGACACCGGGGTGAACGTGGGGCTGGGATCGGACAACATGTTCTACAACATGCTGGAAGTGATGAAGATCGCCCAGTTCGTCTGGCGGCTGCGCGTGGG
>CAYLPL010000052.1:0-9709 GCA_964385545.1 uncultured Clostridia bacterium
ACCACACCGGTATCTGCCGGTACAACCCCCCACGAAGATCTGCTAGTTAAGGCCTTCGATTTGGTTCCCCTCGGCCTTCTCCTGGTGGATAGCGAGGGTCACATCCTGCGGGCCAACCCCGAGGCGCACAGGATATGGGGCGAGATTCCTCCGGGGGGTCCGGAGAATTACCACCTTTTCCGCGCGCAACGCTATCCTTCCGGGGAACCCATCGAGCCCGAGGATTGGCCCGTGCTCAAGACGTTACGCGAGGGAACGCCGGTGCTGGATGAAGCCCTGGAAATCGAAACGCGAAAGGGCGAAAGGCGTGTAATCATCAACACCACCACGCCTCTCATCGATTCCCGCGGCTCGGTAACCGGGGCCATAGTAATGAACCGGGACATTACCGAGCACCGCCAGATCTTGGGGGCTTTGGACCGCATCACCGCCTTTAGACGTGCCCTGGCCGTCGCCATCCCAGATATCCTGATCATTTTTGATGGAGAAGGCAATTACCTCGACATCCTCGCCGAAGACCAATCTAGCCTGCCCGCCCCCCGGGAAGATATCCTGGGAAGAAACGTGACCGACGTACTGCCCGCCCAGGTGGCGCAAGAAGCCCTGCATCTCATGGCTCGGTCCCTGGAATCCGGGGAGCCCAAACGTATGGAGTATCCCCTGGTCACGGAGAGTGGAGAGCGATTCTTCGAAGCCCAGATTGTTCCCCCGGGGCAATCCAATGAGATCGTAACTGCTGTCCGCGACATCACGGATCGGAAGCGGGCCGAGAAGAATCTTCGCGAGAGGGAGGAGGAACTCTCTGCGATATACGACAACGCTCCCCTCATGATCGTGGTGCTTGACGAAAAACGACGGATCGTGAAGGCAAACGCCTTTGCCCGGAGGATTACTGGATTATCTGAAGAGGCGATCCTCGGACGGCGCGTCGGCGTGGCCTTGCACTGTCTCCACAGCCCGGAATCAGACGACGGTGACAACCCATCGACGGTGTGTGGGCACTGTGGCGTGCGGTCGATAATCCTGGACACGCTGCACACTGGGCGCAGTCATCACCAGGTCGAGACTACCGTGGTCACGTCCGGAGGCTATGAAGGAGGCAAACACCACCTGCTCCTCTCCACTAACCTCATCCTCGTGGGCGATGAACCAAGGGTAATGGTAAGCATAATGGACGTGACCCAACGCAGGGAATACGAACGACGCCTCGAGTACCTCAGCCGTTACGACACCCTCACCGGACTTCATAACCGGGCGAGCTACGAAGAAAATCTGCGGCGGTTGGATAGCTCGAAAGAGGATTCCATCGGCGTGATATGCCTCGATCTTGACGGGTTGAAGTTGATCAACGACACCATGGGTCATGAACTGGGCGATCACGTGTTGATCACCACCGCCCATCTCATCGCATCCGCGACCAGGGCAGAAGATTTTTCGGCGCGCGTCGGCGGTGATGAATTCGTCATCCTGTTGCCCAATACCCGGGAAGACGCCACGGAAAGGGTCGCCCGGAGAATCAAAGACGCCATCGAAGCCTACAATCGGGAAGGGCCATCCCTACCGTTGAGTATCTCGGTGGGAACGGCCAACCGAAGAGATCCCTATCGCTCCCTGGCGGAGGTCGCCGTCGAGGCGGAAGATCGAATGTACCACAACAAGCTGCAGCAAAGTGCCAGCGCGCGAAGTCACATAATCGAAGCACTTTTGGCTACGTTGGCAGAAAAGGACTACATAACGGGAGGCCACGCTCGACGCTTGAATGAACTGACTCACCAGATCGGGATAGAAATGGGCCTGAATCCGCAGCAACTTTCAAACCTGTCGCTTCTATCTCGAGTCCACGATCTGGGTAAGGTGAGCACACCCGATCGCATACTGAACAAGCGGGAACCACTGACCCCCGAAGAGTGGGACGTCATGCGGCAGCATCCCGAAGTTGGTTATAGAATAGCCTCTTCATCCCGCGATCTCGCCCACATAGCCGACCTCATACTTAAGCACCACGAACACTGGGACGGCAATGGATATCCCCTGGGGAATGACGGCGAGGAAATCCCGATCGAATGCCGGATACTTGCCGTGGCCGACGCCTACGATGCCATGACCAACGACCGGCCCTATCGATCGGCCATTAGCCACGAAGAGGCCCTGGAAGAACTAAAACGCAACGCCGGCACCCAATTCGACCCGCGGGTGGTAGAAGTCTTCGCACGGTGGTAGAAAAGCAACGGGGGCAACGGGAGGAATGAACCCCCGGCATTACCCCCCATCCTTACTTTCCAGATGCCTTGGCCGGCAACGCACTCTCCAATCTACGATAGAGCCAGGGGGCCACGAGCAACGTAACGAGCCACTCGGGAACGAGGAAACTGCCGTTGTAGATCAGGCTGTAAAGGGCCACTGGCGTGCCCTCGGGAGCAAAGGAAGCGAAGAAGGTGGCTCCCACCAGGAAGTGACAGACGAACCGAAGGGCAAATCCCACGGTAGCTCCCAGGTAACGTTTGTGCGTCAGAAACCCCGCGGAGCCCAACAGCGCGAAAGCAAGGGGGTAATCCAATATGAACTGGGCCCAATGGATGACGTAGGCATCAATCGCCAACCGCAGTATTCCCAGTGTCAGACCGGATACGAAGCCAGCCTTCCCTCCCCATCGATAAGCGATCACCAATATGGGCACCGCCATCAACGTCACGGATCCACCCTGGGGCATCCGAAACAACCGAAATTGACTCAATACCATGGCTATGGCGACGGCCATGGCGATCTCCACCATGATGTGCAAACGTCTCTTGTCCAAGGTCTTTCCCCTCTCTAGCGGGAATACCTCGGGACCACAAAAAAGATCCGCGGCAGAGCCGGCGGACCCGAGAGATGAGGTGCCTTCCCTGCGCCAGCATTATCTGGATCAGGTACCAGGGGTCGGAAGATCGCTCTTCCCTCTCAGCTTTGTGCTCCCCCAAGCGTATCCCTTTGTCTTTTCAGCATGATCCTAGCACAAAGCCCTGCTGATGCAAAGGTCAATCGCGGGGAGGAAACGAGCTTTCGCCCGGGAAAGGTTGACAGGCGGCGGTAGATACCGCTCGAGGGTTGGGGGGATAACGGTGGGATATAACGGCCACAATGATCATTCGAGCGCAGTAGCGATTACGCACATCCGCGATGATCTCTCGGTAAGCATCAGGAGGCTGATCGGGGCGCTAGGCGGATTCGAAGCCTTTTTCGACCGGGGAGATAGGATCATCCTAAAGCCCAACATTAATGGCCCTCTGGATGCACCCGCATCGGTCGATCCCCATTTCCTCCTTGCTTTCATCGACCTATTGCGGAACGAGGGATACAAGAACCTGGCGGTCGCCGAGGCTTCAGGCAGAAGCTGGGCTCCCACGGAGAAGGTGGTGGCCCAAAAGGGACTGCTCCCTGATCTGAAACGAAGAGACGTACCCTTCTACGCGCTGGATGACATGCAGTGGCGGGCGGTAGAAACGGGTGGCGACGCTCTCCCTCGGGTACATTTGCCAACGATTTTGGAGGAGTTCGATCGACTGGTCTTTCTGCCCAACCTAAAGACCCACGGGGACGCCGGTTTTACCCTCACGATCAAACTGGCCATGGGACTGACCCCGTTGGCGGATCGCGATTTATTCCACCGGGGATCGGTACCAGCGGCCATTGCCGATTTGGCGCGGGTGGTGAAGCCGGATCTGTCGATAATTGACGGGCGAACCGCTTTCGTCTCCGGCGGACCGGATACGGGCACCCTGGTCCATCCGGGCCTGGCATTGGCCTCGGGCGATCCCGTCGCCCTGGACATCGAGGCGGTGCGGATACTCCTACAATATGGGGCCGGACCACACATCGGTACGCCAGATCCCCTCGAGACAGAGACCATCCGGCGAATGGGCTCACGAGTACCCCAAGAAATCCAAATCCGATGGGTTTGAATTGAGCGCCACAAGAAACCAATGGACGAAATGCGGCGCTGTTCTCCATTGAGGACGACCGCGCCGCAAGGATACTGACTTAGGGTCCTGTCTCGCCCCCCGCTCGGTCAGCCTTTGACGGGCACGCGGCGCCCCCCTCACCCTGACGACGCCCAGGGTGGGGGCCTCGTTCGCTACGGACCCCGCAACCACCGATTACCAGGTAACGGTAGCGGTATGCCGCCTGCTCGATGCGGCGGGCGCCCGCATCGCGCGAACGGTATCGCTAAGCGATTACCCAACCATCACCCCTGGGGATGATGGACGAGCGAAGCGCCCATAACCGGAAAGTAGGAGCGGTAACCTCTGCCGCCCTGGGGATCCCGGGCAAATCGTCCTCCTAACACTTCTACCTAATCGGGACCGGATGTCTGTGCCGATCGGCCCTGGTTACCCCCATCGTTACTGCTTCGAGGAGATCACTGTGATTTCACGCACGCCGTTATCTCGAGTAGGATCTGCCGAAGATATCAATAGGAAGGAAGCGGATAACCGCGTAGCCGAACATTGCGATAAGGAGGTGTGCCGGGCGGACCTCGTTTAACCATGAGTGATGCCGATTAATCCCTGTTGGCGGCCGGCAGCTCAAATGCGGGGCAGTCGTCTTCTCGACAATGGCGAAAAGGCAGCAGTCCCGTCAAAAAGCCGTGGGTTAATCACCTTCCCGCTCAACACCGTGATCTTGTTGAGGGAAGATAGTCCTTTCAGGGCGTACTGGTTTGCGCCACACCGCTCGGTTCCACGCCATCTTTTGGTACGCCGCCAAGGAGAATATCCACTGCAGCTAAGTCACACTGTAACCTGTCCCCTTTGACGATAACCATTTGTTCGTAGGTATCCTGGATTCCGTTGAGAGCGTGGCTGCTGCCGCCACAGGTACGAGCTGTCTTCTCTGGGAGTTCGCGCGAGTACGCCGGCCGCTCGCTGGATGCTCCCGCACAATCCCAGATAAGCTCGTCCCAACAGTTCAACTCGCTCCGCTGAGCCAGGACGCGGTCACTCTTATCGCGGGCGTCGTAAACGACTATACCGATCGAATTATCTGCCTGCTCGAGCAATCCCGGCAGACACTTGTTAGTGGTCGTCACGGCGCCATCCGGGCCGAGAAATCCCACCATCTCCCTCGGAGCTGACAAAGGCGATGGCGTCGACGACGGTGATCGGTGGGACTCGCCGGCGGCGGGTTGTCTAGAAGGGTTGCGTCAGGATTACCTCGTCCGCCCGTGGGGAAAGAAGATTGTCGGAGGTGTCAAAGTATGACGAACCTAGAGCACGCAGGCAAATTGGCCGTCGTTTGGGTCACCGGAGACCCCGATGCCGCCCGCAATATGGTCCTGATGTACGCCCGCAACGCCCAAACCCATGGATGGTGGCCCGAGGTGCACCTGGTAGCATGGGGACCCTCCGCGGAACTCATCGCGACAAACGGAGAGATAGCCGACGAGTGTCGCGCCGCCGCCGCCGAAGGTGTAACCCTGCTGGCCTGCAAAAGCTGCGCCGATCGTATCGGTGTCACCGAACAGCCCGAGAGAAAAGGCTTCGACGGGAAGTACATGGGAGGGCCGCTTACGGAGATGCTCAAAAGCCCGGATTGGCAAGTATTGTCGATATAGCCCCGATAGGTTCGCCGATGATCGTATACCTATTCGAGGGAAGACTCGAGTATGGAGTGGAGTGGAAACCTACTGGAATCCGGGAGTGGAGACAAAACCAAAAAGAGCGATGATGTGGAATCCCCGCGGATCTCGGGTGGAGCCCTGGAGATCCTAGCCATGTCACTGAAGATGGGGCTGATGGCCTTCGGGGGACCGGTGGCGCACGTCGCGATGATGGAAAGGGAGATAATCGCGGGCAGGAAATGGGTCAAACGCGATCACTTCATGGACCTGCTCGCCCTGACCAATCTCGTCCCCGGCCCTAATTCTACCCAGATGATCATGCACGTCGGCTTCATTCGGGGTGGCGATGCGGGCAACTGGCTGGCGGGCCTGGGTTTCATACTTCCGGCCTTCCTGATCACCCTCGGCCTCAGCAGGTTGTACGTGACGGCGGGACAGATACCGGCAGTGGAATCGCTATTTTACGGCATAAAACCCGCCATAGTCGCCCTGATCGCCACCGCGCTTTGGCGGATGATCGGCAAAAACGTCCGCCACTTGGAGGCGGGGATCATTTTCGTCCTGGCGACCGTGGCCGCCGCCCTCGGGGTGAACGAACTGATCGTCATGGGCGCGGGAGCGCTCTACGGACTGGGGAAATCTTTCAAACCCGAACGTATACTATCCCTCGCACCGTTGACCCTGCTTTTGGCGACCGCGGGTAACGCCTCACTCCCCTTCCCCGTTCCCCTCGCGAGGCTGGGCCTTTTGTTTCTGCGTTTCGGTGCCACCCTCTACGGGAGCGGTTATCTCCTGATCGCCTTCATCCAGCACGACCTAGTGGAAAGGCTCGGCTGGCTGACGAATCAGCAGTTACTGGACGCCATAGCAATAGGCCAGATGACCCCGGGACCCATCCTGACAACATCGACCGCGGTGGGCTACATTACCGCCGGGTCTCCCGGGGCCGTCGTCGCCACCGTCGCCATATTCCTGCCCTCTTTCCTATTCGTATCCATTGTCGGTCGCTTCATCCCTGCCCTGCGGCAATCTGCAACCGCGCGTTACGTCCTTGATGGAATTCTGCCCGCGGTACTGGGAGTGTTGACGGTGGTCGCCTTTAACCTGGCATCCGCAGCTCTGGTGGATGTAACCGCCATCTTCATCGCCCTCGCCGGGGGCACGGTGCTGATGACGACGAAACTGGATAGCGTGCTGGTCATCGCCCTGGCAGCCATTACCGGTTACGGTGTAACCATACTGTTCTGAACCTTGCCCCGGACTTTGGATCGTTTATCCCTCCATGAATGGCCCGGGAAACTCTTCCCCGGATATGCAGATCTACCAATTTCTCTAAAGGACTGGACGGCGCGTCGGTGAAACTTTAGACCATGATGCGCGCTCCGGACGTGGGGAAATCACGACTCCATCCGCGCCCGGAGACCGTACCGATAGAGAGGAGAAGCCACCGTGTTCATCCCCACACCGCTGGATCTGAACGGAAAGAGGCTGGTCATAAACGCTCGAACCCTCATCGACGGGACCGGTACCGCACCGAAGAGGGATATGACCCTCGTCATCGAGGACAACGTCATAACCCGGTTGGTAGAAACCGAGGTACACGAAGCGAAGGAAGGAGACATATCCGTCGACGCCACCGACTACACGGTAATGCCGGGCATAATCGACTCCCACGTCCACACCCTGGGAAGCGGTGATCCGGCCGATGCAGCCTTCTCTTCCATTGCCACCACCGTGCCCGAGATGGCCCTCGAAAGCCTAAAGAACGCCTGGTCGGATATCGAATACGGTATTACTACCCTGCGGGATCTAGGCTCTAAGGGCTACGCCGACGTGGCGGTGCGCAACGCGATAAATGAGGGAAAATTCCCCGGGCCCAGGATGTTCGTCGCCGGTCAGGGTATCACCATGTTCGGCGGTCACGGGGACAAGGGGCACCGGCCGGAAGTCGTGTTCACCGATCGAACGGGATTGGCCAATACCGCCGACGAGGTCAAACGCGCCGCGCGCTTTCAGGTGTCCCGGGGAGTGGACGTGATCAAGCTGATGACCTCGGAAAGTCGCCTACAACCGGACGGGAGTATCTTCTGGCCCCAGGAGATGGATTACGAGATGATCCGTGCTGCGGTGGTCGAGGCAGAAAAGGTCGGCATCCATACCGCCGCTCACTGCCATGGAGGCCCCGGCATAACCGACACCATTCGCGCCGGGGTGACCTCCTTGGAACATGCACACTGGTTGACCGACGAACAGCTGGACCTGATGTGCGAACACGGTACCTATCTCTGTCCCACCTTTTCCTGCAACGCAGTCCTGCATCGCCGCGGCCTCGAGGGCACGGACTGGCCAGCATGGCGCACGGACTGGCTGAAGCGGGTCATAGAAGACAAGGCGGATACCTTCGACCGAGCCCTCGCCGCGGGAGTCAAGATAGTCAGCGGAAGTGATGCCGCAACGAGCTTCAACTATCACGGTCGCTGTGTTGAGGAACTGGGGTTCATGGTGGATGCGGGGATGAAGCCGATGGACGTAATAGTAGCCGCCACTTCCCGGGCGGCCCAACTGCTGGGGATGGAAAACCTCATCGGCAGCCTGCGAGAGGGAATGCTGGCAGACCTCATAGTGGTGGATGGTGACCCTCTGGCCGACATGCGAGTCTTCGTGGAGAAGCAAAACGTCAAACTCGTGGTCAAAGACGGCGTGCCCCTGGTAGATCGCATGGGTCTTGCAGATCGACCCTGCTTTACCTGAGTAGACGTCGCCCCGCGGCATCTTCCCGGGGCGACTCTCCGCTCCGCCGACCCCGCTTCATACGGGGTCGGCCATCCCCATCACCGATCTATCCTCCGATCACCCTCCTGACGATGGAATGCCTCCGCACCGGATGGGGCGAAAAGGTGAAGGCCCCACGCAGGCGATCCACCAAGAAGTCGGGATCGGGTCGGCCGCCGCAGCCAAGGTGAATTTCGGCCAAGAGGTCACCGCATCGAACCCCATCTCCCACCCGGCGGTACAGCACCACTCCGGCTGCCGGATCAATGGTAGCGTCCTTTTCGAACCTACCGGCGCCGGTTTCCCTGGCGATCTCGCCCACGGTACGGGCATGTATCTCCTTCACGTATCCCTCGCTTCGGGAGCGGACTGCAACCAAATCGCGCGATGCCGGAAGGAGGTCGAGATCTTCCGCCACGCGTTCGTCGCCACCCTGGGCACGAACCATGCGGGCGAAGGTGCGTAACGCCTCTCCCGAGTCAAGGAGATCCCGGAGCTCGCCCCGGATTGTCTCTTCGGCTCGATTCGGTTCCGCCAACCGTACCATCTCGGCTGCGAGTCGCAGAACCAGCTCGCGAAGCTCTCTGGGCCCCCCGCCGCGCAGGGGCTCGATTGCCTCTCGAACCTCTAGGGCATTACCCACGGCCCGTCCCAGGGGTTCCTCCATGCCGGTGACGAGGGCGGAAACTTCGATGCCGGCTCCGCGCCCTATATCGACCATCATCTCGGCAAGTCTCTCAGCTCTCTCTTCGTCTTGGATCAGGGCCCCCGAGCCCACCTTGACGTCCAACACCAAGGCCCTGGACCCCAACGCGAGTTTCTTGCTCATGACGCTGCTCGCGATCAGGGGAATGCTGTCCACCGTCGCCGTCACGTCGCGCAAGGAATAGAGCATCCCGTCGGCGGGTACCAGGTTCTCCACCTGCGAGGTCATCACTGCACCTACGGACCGGGCCACCCCGATTATCTCGTCGGGGGATAGAACCGTGCGAAAACCCGGGATAGCCTCCAATTTGTCCACGGTTCCACCGGTATATCCCAGCCCGCGCCCGGACATCTTCACCACCGGCACCCCCGCCGCGGAGACCAGGGGCACCAACACCAGACTGGTCTTGTCCCCGACTCCGCCGGTACTGTGTTTATCCGCAGTAGGTCGTCCCAACGTCTCGGAGATCCCGAGCGTTTCACCCGAGGCCACCAGCGCTTCAGTCAGGGCCAGGATTTCCTCCGCCGTCATACCGCGAAAGTATACCGCCATGGCAAAGGCGGCCATCTGGTAGTCGGGGACTTCGCCGGCCGCGTAGGACGTTATGAATTCTTCGATTTCGCCGGCCTTAA
>CAYLPL010000053.1:0-9694 GCA_964385545.1 uncultured Clostridia bacterium
TGCTGCTGGTTATCGGAGTCGCGGGACTGGGAATGCTTCGCGCCCAGGTAGCCCTGGGTGATGTAGTGGTCGTTCGTGATGAATTGACTAATCTCGATGTGGAGGTTGTTCCCAGCAGGCCGGGCGTCTCTGAGACTCGCTGGTACGGGGAGGTTCGTGATGGCGGATCGATCCGGGACCTCGAAGGAGCCAAGGTGGTGGTGGAATCTCCGGGGGCACCGATGTCCTCCCGCTATGAATTGCGGGGCACTTTGCGGCCGCCACCGGCGCCGCGTAACCCCGGATCATTTGATTACGGTGCATACCTCAGATCCCGGGGCATCTCGGGCATATTCGAGGCCGATACCATGAATGCCATCGGGGAAGAAAGGGCCGCGACGAATATTCTCGCGCGGGTCACGGAAGGGCTCGAATGCCGTGGAATCGGAACAGGGGGCGCGGCCCTGGCGCGGGCACTATCCCTGGGAGATCGGCGGGGATTGACAGAGGGGGATGAGGAGGCGCTGCGTCGGCTGGGTCTGGCGCACCTTTTGGCAGTGTCGGGGATACACGTAGCCATGGTCGGATACGTATTCCGGCGCGGCATGAATGTCCTCTTCGGCCGTGTGACGGCGGGACTAATGGCGGCATGCGCCGTAGGCTACTATGCCTTTTTGGTCGGTGCCACTCCCTCTGTCCTTCGGGCCGCGATGGTCTTTGGTATCTACACCCTTTCCGAGGTTTTCGACAGCAAAATGCCCCCCTCTCATGCCCTCGTTTGGGCGGCGCTAGTCCTTCTGATAAGAGACCCGTTCGACGCGCTAGACGTAGGATTTCAGCTTTCCTTTGCGGCGGCCATGGCAATTCTCTTTGCGCACCGCTCGATATCTCGCCGTCGGGGCCGATTCCTGACGCTCACGGCGTGTTCCGCCGCGGCGTGGTTCGCGACGGCGCCGATTCTTCTTCACCATTTCGACCGAATTGCGCCGCTGGGGCTGATCCTGAGCCCCCTGGTATTGCCCGCCTTTCCCGTCATCCTCGCGGCGGCCTGGTCCGCCGCGCTGGCTTCGCTGGTAGGTCTCAGTCCCGAGCTGCTCGCGGTCTTGGTCACGCCGTTGACGTGGATCATGGAGATTTCGAGGACCGCTGGGGAATGGGCTCCAACGATACAAGCCCGTACTTCAGCAGTTGCGCCGGCCTTTTTGGCCGCGTCAGTCTTGGTCGTCTTGATGAAGGATCGTAGCCGGGAAGATGGGGAAAGAACCTTGCCCCGGGGGAATCGCTCCCCTCGCTGGATCGCCGTGGCGGCGCTTTGGATGGCGGCCCTTTGGGCGGTGTGGCTTCCCGAGATTCCGGATCCTGGGGGGCTGCGCGCGATCGTATTCGACGTCGGTCAGGGAGATGCGATCCTTGTGGAAACACCCGAGAAAGAGGCCGTAGTCATCGACACGGGTCCCCTGTGGGGAGATCGCGCGGCCGCCGAGTATTGCCTGATACCGTATCTGCGCGCACGGGGGTATCGGAAGCTGCATCGAGTCTTCATCACGCATGGCCACCGTGATCACTACGGTGGTCTCCAAGCCCTTATCGAAGCGATGCCGGTGGAAAAGTTGCTCGTGGGTCCGATGGACGGTGTGAATCCGGCGGGAGCAGCTTCGATAGATACCGAGCGACTGTTGCGGGGAAGAAATGAAAGCATGGGAGGTGTAAGGATAGAATGTCTTTGGCCGCCGGAGGGCACCGCGAATTCGTGGGATTTGAATTCCCGCAGTGCCGTGATCTCCGTCGGTTTCGGCGCGCACAAGATGCTTTTGACCGGTGATCTTGGTCGACCCGGGGAGGCAGCTTTGATGCGGGTTTCGCGCCCGGGAGAACTCGAGGCCGATTTCATCAAGGTGGGCCACCACGGGAGTGCGGACGCTTCCCGAGACGAATTCCTGCGTCGGGTCGGGGCAGATCTGGCCGCGATCTCCGTCGGCGGAAATGCCTATGGCTTGCCCGACCCCGAAACGATGGCGCGGTTGCAGTCTCGAACGGCGGTGGTGTTGACCACGCGCGAGCATGGAGCGGTGATGATAGAAAGCGATGGCAGACAATGGAAGGCGGCCGCGATGGCGGCGCCCCTTCCCGGCCGGGAGGTTCCGTGAGTACGATATAGTAGAGCGGGAATAGGGAAGGGCGACGGTTTGTCCGCGTATGGTCGTCCTGGAGAGGGGAGAGTTCATGGAGTACCGAAGCGCCCGCGAGGCCTTGGAAAATGGAGAAGTCTCTCCGGTGTATCTCGTTTTCGGGGAGGAGGTCTTCCTGATACGTGATTTCGTCAGAGAACTGACGCACCGGTTGGGAATCGAGGAGGGAAACTCCCTTCGGTATCAGCGCTTCGAGGGGCAGAGGATTGACGAAGCCCTGGCCGCCTGCATGACGCCGAGCTTTGACGGCCTCAGGCGCCTGGTACTCCTCGAGAATCCTCCGGCCCTCGAGGGAGGGGTGGGAGAAGACCTCTTGCTGGATTATGTGCAGAGACCGGATGACGGGGCGGTACTCGTGTGCATCGCCGATAAGGTGGATCGTCGTCGTCGGGCATACTCCCGCTTCAAGTCGGCCCGGGAGGCCAAAATCGTGGAGTGTTCTCCGCTGCGCGGGAGGGAACTCGCCCGGTGGATGGCCAGCCGCCTGCGGCGCGAGGGGAAGTCCGCCGATCCCGAAGCGTTACGGATATTGGCTTCCATGGGCGTCTCCCTCGGTGTTTTGGATGCCGAGATTCGGAAACTATTGAGTTACGTGGGAGATCGGAATCACATCGAAGTGGTTGACGTCATGCGAGTAGTCAACGTGCCGGGAGAGACGAGCATATTCTCCCTGGTGGATGCGGTGGGCTCCGGGGATGCGAAAACCGCGGTCACGGTAACGGGAGAGATCCTCGACGGTGGTGCCGACCCCCTGATGATCCTGGGCATGGTGGCCCGGCAAATCCGGCTCATTTGGCATGTAAAGCACGAGTTGCAGATGGGGCGCTCGCCCAAGGCCATCGCCAGGGCCCTGGGACAACACCCCTTCGTTGTGGAAAAGTGCGCGAGACAGAGTGGCAATTTCGAAAAGGAACACCTGGAGCGGCACTTGAGGCTGATACTCGAGACGGATTTGGGCATAAAGCGTGGGGTTTGGTCGGCACGTCTGGCGGTCGAAAGGTTGGTGGCAGTCCTGGCCAGCCCCGGGTTACGCGCCCGTGCGGCGAGTGCTCGGGCAACACACTAAACGGCCGCTTTCGATTGAGGTGGGTCGTAAGGAGAGATATCATCCCGGGCGAAGGTGTTATTTGCCTAGGCTCCTGCCTGCCGGGTGTCGCCCGGCAGGGGAATCCAATCAACTGGAGCTCGACCGCGAAGCGGCGGACGGAGAGGATGCTTCAGCCGGTTTGAGCTTCGTTGAAAAGCTTCTGAAGGCGGGCTTTCTTTCGGGCGGCGTTATTTTTGTGAATTACACCCTTACCGGCGGCGCGGTCTATTACCCGGATAGCCTGACGAAGCGCTTGTTGGGGATCTCCTTCGCCGGAGGAGAGCATGCTCTCGAAGCGGCGAGTGAAGGTCTTGATTTGGCTCCTGACGCGACGGTTGCGCACCCTGCGTTTCTCGGAAGTCTTGATTCGTTTGATGGCGGACTTTATATTGGCCAATTTACTCACCTCCCAACGGATATTAACACACGCACACCCGGGCGTTCAACGCTTGTGCAAGCGAAACATTCCGCCCGGTCGCGAGGAATTCCTGCTCCTGCCCACCGAAAAGGTGTAGATCGCCGTGGGGATTTCTTCGCTCCGGGAGGCAATCGTGGGTTTTTCGGGGAACTCAATTCGGGGGTGCATACCATCCCCGTGAAAGGAGAGTGGCATCATGGCCATCGTGGCCGTAAGTACAGCGCCATTGGGCGAGGGAACCAGCGTCAGCGAATATGTAGCCTCCGCGATAGAAGTCTTGGAAAAATATCCGGGAATCGACTACCAGTTGGGACCGATGTTTACCACCCTTGAGGGAGATCTCGACGAGATACTCATGGCGGTGAGGGATATGCACGAGTCAGTATTTGAATCAGGCGCCCTGCGGGTCAGCACGTTAATCAAAATCGATGATCGCCGGGACAAAGAAATCACGGTAAAGGGTAAGTTGGATGCGGTGAATCGGCGGCTGCACGATTGAGATCTCGTGCGACGGGTTCCCCGGGCAAAAGTGCCGGGGAGCCCTTTGCTGCCCTTCTTTTTGCCGTCCTATCTTGAAGGTAGGCCACCTGGGGTCGACGCCAGGGCAAAGGATCTCGGGCGCCGGTGCTCCGGTGGCCAGAATCGGTCCGCGATGGCGATCGCTGCCACGAGCGTTGACACCTCCGCCCTCCCGGTGGTATTTTTTTGGATAGGATTAGCACTCTCTTTGGTAGAGTGCTAAGGGCGGTTTCGGCCTGTTTTTGGCTCATTCCCGAACGGGGTGAACAAAGTGGACCTCGATGAACGCAAGCTAAAAGTAATGCAGGCGGTGGTTGAGGCGTACGTGATCAATGCCCAGCCCATTGGGTCACGGACCATCGCCAAAGAATCCGATCTCGGCGTAAGTCCGGCCACCATAAGGAATGAGATGGCCGACCTGGAAAGCATGGGACTTTTGGAACAGCCCCACACTTCGGCGGGAAGAATTCCCTCCGATTTGGGGTATCGCGTGTACGTCGATCGGATCGCGAAGGTATCGCGTCCCAGTTTGAGGGATCTCGAACGGGTCAGGAGTATCCTGCATCGACAGGTATCCGAGGTGGAGGGAGTCTTGCGGGTATCTGCCCGGGTCCTCTCAGAGATGACCGACTGCCTCACCCTGCTCGCTGGTCCGGAGACCGGAGAGGCCGTACTGAACACCATCGACCTCGTCCCGCTGCGCTCCGGTCGCGTAATGGTACTGGTCATAACCGAGGACGGATTCGTTCAAAGTCGCAAGGTGGAGTTGCCGGATGTACCGGCGGAAGAGTTGGAGCGCGCCTCCCGACTACTTAACGACCACTTCAGCGGCATGACGATCTCCGAGATCCTGCAGGGCTCTTCCCTAAAGGGGCTGCGCCGCGAGTTGCGATATTGCTTCCGATTGGCAGACGTGGTGGACGGACTCCTGAAGGGCTCGGCGCGCGGCGAGGTGACCGATTACGTCATCGACGGAGCTGCTAACATAATGAAACACCCGGAGTTTCGCGATGTGGCCAGGGCCCAGAGGGTTCTCGAGGCCCTGGCACGCCGTTCGCTCATAAAGGATCTACTGAACCGCTTCTCCGGCGATGATCTTGTGACACTGATCGGGGCGGAGAACGCCACCGAGGAAATGAGGGAGTGTTCTCTGATATCGACGGTGTATTACATCGGAGGCAGGCGTGGTGGTAGGATGAGTGTGATCGGCCCTCGACGTATGGACTACGGACGAGTTATGGGGCTGCTTGAGACCGTAAGCGAGGTCGTCGGCGATGTGCTCGGTGACCGCGATTGAGTATCGCCACCCCCCGATTTGGCTGGGCGTTTTCCGGATTAATTCGTTTCCGGGGGCGCCCTTTTCGGGGTAGGTGCAAAGCGAAGATCTGGAGGTTGATCAAGTGTCCGAAAACGCGAACTGCGTTCCCGAAGGGGAGGCCAACGAAGAGATCCGTTCTCGCCGACGCGAGGAGGAATTGCTCGAGCAGCTCCGAGCGGTCGGCGAGGAAGCACAAGATCTCGAAGAACAGGTAAATGTGCTGCGCGATGCCCTGGCGAGGGCGCGTGCGGATTACAGTAATTTGAAGAAGAGGCAGAGTCGCCGCATGGAACAGATGCGGGATGAGATCCGGGGGGAAATGATAAGTCGCTTCCTCCCGGTAATCGACGATCTCGATAATGTCCTGGAGAACACCACCGATAGATCGGACGATCCCGTGCGCCACGGGGTGCAGATGATCCTCGCGAAGATCGAGGACATCCTCTCCGACATGGACGTGTTCCGTATCGAGACCTCGGGGCAAACCTTCGATCCCAATTGGCACGAGGCGTTGGATTACGTGCCCACGGATGACCGACCGGACGGCACCGTGATCGAAGAATTCCGTGCGGGTTTTAAAATGAAGGATCGACTCCTGAGGCCAGCCCGGGTGCGCGTGGCCCGCAACGTGCCCCAGGAGGAAAACGGAGATTCCCGCGACGACGTTAAGGAGGAATGACGATATGGCGAAGGTGTTGGGCATAGATCTCGGAACCACTAATTCGGCCATGGCCGTTATGGAGGGCGGGGACGCCACCATAATACCGAACGCAGAGGGTACCCGTACCACTCCGTCGGTCGTGGCGTTCAGCAAAGAGGGGGAGCGACTGGTCGGACAAGTGGCCAAGCGCCAGGCGGTGGTAAATGCGGAACGAACCGTAAGTTCCATCAAGCGCAAGATGGGCACCGATCATCGCGTGAAGATCGGTGATGACGAATACACACCGCAGGAAATCTCGGCGTTCATACTTCAGAAGCTGAAGGCCGACGCCGAAGAGTATCTCGGGGAGAGCGTGGAGCAGGCGGTCATCACCGTACCGGCCTACTTCACGGATAGCCAGCGTCAGGCCACAAAGGATGCCGGAAAGATTGCCGGGCTCGAGGTGTTGCGCATAATCAACGAACCGACGGCGGCCTCCTTGGCCTACGGACTGGACCGGGAGGAAGAGGATACCACGATCTTGGTCTACGATCTGGGCGGCGGAACCTTCGACGTTTCCGTCTTGGAGCTCGGCGAGGGGGTATTCGAGGTCAAGGCCACCAGCGGAGATAATCTGCTGGGTGGCGACGATTTCGATGAGCGCGTACTGGAGTGGATGATCAGGGAATTCAAAAAGGATCAGGGCATAGACCTATCCAAGGATCGCCAGGCGAGACAGCGCCTCATCGAGGCCGCGGAAAAGGCCAAGGTGGAGCTCAGCAGCACGCTGCAAACCAACATCAGCCTACCTTTCATAACCGCGGACTCCTCTGGCCCGAAGCATCTCGAGTTGGTTTTGACCCGGGCCAAGCTGGAAGATTTGATATCGGACTTGGTGGAAAAGACCGTCGGCCCGATCAAACGGGCCATGGAGGACGCCGGTGTCACGCCCGAAGATATCGACAACGTGATTCTCGTCGGGGGTTCGACGCGCATCCCGTTGGTACAAAAACGGGTCAAAGACGTACTCGGCAAAGATCCCTTCAAGGGGATAAACCCCGATGAGGTAGTTGCGCTCGGTGCCGCGATCCAGGCTGGAGTACTGTCGGGTGAAGTGAAGGATGTCCTGCTTTTGGACGTTACGCCGTTGTCTTTGGGTATCGAGACGCTCGGTGGCGTATTCACCAGGTTGATCGAGCGCAATACCACCATTCCCACCAGGACCAGCGAGGTCTTCTCCACCGCCGCGGACAATCAAACCACGGTGGAGATACATGTCCTGCAGGGTGAGCGGCCGATGGCCGCGGACAATCGTACCCTCGGGAGGTTTCGGCTCGAGGGCATCCCGTCGGCCCCCAGGGGAGTACCGCAGATAGAAGTCACCTTCGACATCGATGCCAATGGGATCCTGAACGTGTCGGCCAAGGATAAGGCCACCGGCAAAGAACAGAGCATTACGGTCGAGTCTTCCAGCGGACTGGAAGAAGACGAGATCGAAAAGATGCGCCAGGAGGCCGAAGCGCACGCCGAAGAGGACCGCAGGCGGAAAGAGAGAGCCGAGGTAATAAACGAGGCGGATTCCGCGGTCTATTCGGCCGAACGTGCCATCAAGGAGCTCGAGGATAAGGCGGAAGCTTCCCTGGTCGAAGAAGTCCGCACCAAGATGGAAAAACTTAAGGGACTCCTCGGCGAGGACGACCCCGATATCGACGCCGTGAAGTCCGCTGTCTCGGAACTCACCGACGCCATCTATCGACTGAGCTCTTCCGCGTACGAGGCCGCCGATGACGACGACGGCAATAACGATGACGGAGACGGTGGCGGCGAAGACGTGGATGCCGATTACGAAGTGGAAGAGTAGGGTGAGCGGACCAGTACTGCCGTTTCGGTCCGATGGGGGGAAGTTGAGTGCCCGAAGGTAAGGACTATTACGAAATCCTGGGAGTGTCGCGTGATGCCACCCAGGAGGAAATAAAGAAGGCATATCGCCGGTTGGCGCGGGAATCTCACCCGGATGCGAACCCGGATGACCCCGGCGCCGAAGCGCGCTTCAAAGAAGTCAGCGAGGCCTACCGGGTCCTAAGTGATCCACAAAAGAGGCGCCAGTATGACCAATTCGGGCGCACGGGTTCTACCGCCGGAGGAGGCTCCCCAGGATTCGACCCTGGCGACTTCGGCTTCGGAGGATTTGGTGACTTCGAAGATATTTTCGACGCCTTCTTCGGCGGTGGCCGGCGCCGACGGGGTTCCGCGGGACCGGTGCGCGGTCCGGACATGGAGATCCGCATAACCCTGGATTTCAAAGAGGCTGCCTTCGGGGTAGAGCGCGAGGTCGAGATCGAGCGCGAGGAACCGTGTCCGACGTGTGGCGGTACCGGTGCCAAACCCGGAACCAGTCCGCGGACCTGTCCGCAGTGTCAGGGTACGGGGCAGGTGAGGACAACCCAAAACACGCCGTTTGGACAATTCGTGAGGTCCGGGCCGTGCCCGGCCTGCAACGGCCAAGGGCAAATAATCGACGAGCTATGTCCCGAATGCCGCGGGAAGGGTCGCGTCAATAGGCGACGCAAGATCAAGGTCAAAGTCCCGGCCGGGGTGAAAAGTGGAATGCGGCTGCGGATGGCCGGTGAAGGCGGTCCCGGCGAGCGCGGAGGCCCCCCGGGCGACTTGTATGTATTGGTTGATGTCCGCAAGCACCCGGAATTCCGACGTGATGGTAACGATGTCCATTCCGAATTGGAGATCACTATGGTGGAGGCCGCCCTCGGTGCGAGCAGGAAAGTGAAGACCCTGGACGGGATGCAAAAAGTTACCATTCCGGCCGGTACCCAGGATGGGACCAAGATCCCCATCAAGGAGAAGGGAATTCCTTTCCTGCGCGGCTACGGGCGCGGCGATCACATGGTCACGGTGCGGGTGCGGATACCCAAAAAGCTCACCGACGAGCAGAAGCGGATGCTCCTTGAGTTTGCCGAATCCAGGGGGGAGAAAGTCGAGCCTCCGGAAGAGGGGTTCTTCGATCGCGTGAAACGCGCATTCGGTCGGGGAGCCGGTAGCGATGACTGACCGCGGGGATGGCGACGATGCGGGCTATCTGTTGGAAGTCACCGTATCCGTTTCCCGCGAGAAAGCGGAGATTGCCCTCGCCCGCCTTCTGAGAGTATGTCCCGGGGGTGTGTTGGAGCGAAGGGGATCCGAAGGCGACGTCGATTACGTACTGTTTTTCTCCTCGGGAGCGGAGGTGCCTCCTCTCCCCGGAATGGAAGTAAAATCTCGCCTCATTCCCCAGGTTGATTGGGAAGAACAGGCGCGGCGACACTTCCACCCCGTGGAGGTCGGTCCCCTTCGCATCATCGCTCCCTGGATGGCGAAAAGAGATGAGCGCGACCTGGTGATAGAACCCGGCGTTGCCTTCGGCACCGGGGGCCACGAAAGTACCCGGCTGGCGCTCGAGCTGCTCGTGGAGGCGTTGGCGGAGGGACCGGTGGATTCCCTTTTGGACGTCGGCTGCCGTACCGGTATCCTCGCCCTAGCGGCGTTGCGG
>CAYLPL010000054.1:0-9674 GCA_964385545.1 uncultured Clostridia bacterium
AAAGAGCGGGCGAAAACACGGGATGTCGCAGACCGGGTCGCCAGGCGGCGACAACCGCCAGATCATCACGCTGCCCCAGGTTAAGGCGAGCGCGACGGGATGTCTCGTTTTCGATCCAGATCGTGAAGCTATCTTCACCGTCTTGGTATTCCAGGTAGTACTGCGCCGCGCGCTCGTCCCAGGTGACTTTCTCCTCGTGCTCCTTTAGGATAGTCTTTTGGGTATTCATACCGATCGCCTCGCTGTCGACCTGCACGGCGCTACCATCGGAAACCTCGCGCCAAACCCGCGTATAGAAAGGTATGCCCAGTATCAAACGATCGGCCGGCACCTCTTTCAGTACCGCGCGCAGACCGTTTTCCACCCACGGTAGACTACCGACGGATCCAGCGACCGGCGATGACGCCCAATGCTCATCGTATGCCATGAGAATCAGGTAATCGACGACACCAGCGAGGGCCTCTCTGTCGTAACACATGGACCAAGTTCTGCTGGTCGAGATCATGGTCACGTCCATCGACAATGTTAATCCCAACGCGTGGGCCCTCGGGGCCAATTCCCGGATGAATTGAGTCAGCAATTCCCGATCATCGAAGTAGTCGTTCTCAAAATCAATATTGATGCCATCGAGACGATACATTGCGGCGTACGTGATCAGTTGCCTAACCATTTCTTCCCTGGCGTCGGGATCGCGCAATGCCGCTGCGGTGAGTTCCGGATCGAAGGAGTTCGTGGCCAATCCCCAAACCAAAAGCCCCCTCTCCTTCGCCCATCGAACGTACCCGACGTCAGCCCGACTGGCAAAACGCCCTCGTTCGTCCTCCAGGGAGAACCAGGTAGGAGATATGACGTTTAGTCCGGGCATTTCCCCGATATCTTCCACGTCGGGATTAACGGAGCTCACGTGCTCCCACACCAAAGTCACGCGCTCACCATCCAGGGGTCTATCGGGATTCCAGGAATCCCAATCGACCGGATCCGGTAGCCGTTCGATTTCGTCGGAAACGCCCTCTTCAGCCGTTCGAACTCCCGCCATTTTAACGGAGTTTTTGGGCACGTAACCCTCTACCCCGCGTGCGAACACCCGGAGCCACCCCTCGTCCTCATCGATGATATCAACGCGTTCCCCGACTTCGAGATACAGTAATACGTCTGCTTTGGGGTGGTTCTCCTGGCGCAGAGTTATCCAGGAATCTCCGCGCACGATTCGCCGATACATCTGTCTCACGGCTTCCGCATAACTGCCCCGAGGCTCGGTAGTTTCCACCAGCACACCGAAAGCATATGAATCACCGGGCCTCACTACCGATACCCTGCCCGTGTCGTGGAATTCCCGGAAGGCTATGCCGGTAGCGGCGGTCACGAAGGAAGCCGGGATGTAGACCTCCGAGTCGATCAATCGGCTCGGGATCAGCAGATCGATCTCGGCACCATCGAGTGTTGCCACCGCCTCGCCTGTGCGGATCTCCAGAAGATGCTGTGGTGCCGTCCAGATTAGATGCCCCTGTCCCGTCACATCGTCGGATTCCTGGTGAAGAGCGAAATCCAACTCTTCGGAAAGGAGACTTGCAGGTATCATGAGATTTCTATCGTCATCCCAAACGGGCGGTGGTTCGACCACGAGCCGTCCTTCAACCACGAACCCCTCCTCGATGTCGCCGGCGCTGTCATAGGTCGGGGCTAACGCGTACCAAAGCCAGACGGCGCATATCAACAGGATCAAAAACAGCAACCATCCCGACGCCAAAGACAAAAGCACTAGCGGATGAGCACGGCGCCCGGCCGTGCGTTCGCTTCTGGAAATCCCAAGATTCGTCCTGTCTTCTTTCAAAAGTCACCATCCCTGTTCCGCGAATACCTGGCCGCGAGCTCTATCCATTTTCTTCTCGTCAAACTCGCTTTCCTCCCGATCTCCTCACCCCCTTGACCCGAACGCTTGTTCGCATTACCATGATATCAGAACATTTGTTCGAAGGAGGGATTTCATGAAACTCCTTAGTTCCATAGTCATCGTGGGCATGATACTCGGGCTCGCCCTTTCTTTCTCGTTAACCTTGACCTCTCCATCGGGAGCGAGCGGTAAGAGTTCGCTGCAAACCGTAGAGGTGATCGTGGGGCCCGGGGATACCGTTTGGGATATCGCAGTAGAATATGGCCCTCGCGACGCCGACCCGCGACGCCTGATATGCGATATCGCCGAGATGAATGATCTCATTGGATACACCATACGCCCCGGTGAAAAGATCCTCGTCCCCGTCGGACACTGAGAGAGTCGAACGTATGTTTCATCCAGACGATGGCTGTGATATACTTCCAGCAACGGAACGAAGGGGTGGGTGGAGGCGAATGAGTTCAGATCTCACACGGAGGCAACGCGACGTCCTGGCGTACATAATTGAGAGTACCCGCGAGCGTGGATTTCCCCCATCGGTAAGAGAGATTTGTCATGGGGTCGGCCTGAAGTCGCCGTCAACTGTACACAGTCACCTCTCCAGTCTGGAACAAAAGGGCTACATCCGCCGCGATCCATCGAAGGGCAGAGCCATTGAAATCGTGCTAAACGACGCTGGCTTGAGCCCGGTAAACTTCGACGACGTGGTCGCCGTCCCGCTGGTAGGTAGGGTGACGGCTGGCGCTCCCATCCTCGCCGTAGAAAACATCGAGGAGTACCTTCCTCTCCCCCGCTCTCTAACCCGAGGCGCAGAAGAGGGGCTGTTTTTGTTGAAGGTGGAAGGCTCGAGCATGATTGAGGCCGGAATCCTGGACGGCGATACCGTGGTCGTGAGAAGGCAAAACCAGGCCGAAAACGGAGATATTGTCGTCGCCATGGTCGGAGATGAAGAGGCTACCGTGAAGCGATTCTACCGGGAGAAAGATACGATTCGTCTCCAACCGGAGAACCGCTCCATGGAACCGATAATCACCCGAGACGTAACCATTCTCGGCTTGGTCGTCGGCCTCTTTCGCATGATCTAGCGGAAGCTCTGATCCTCACTCTTTCGCCGATGCTTATCAGTATGAGCCGAGATACCGATCCAATTCCCAACCGTGGACGGTAGTTCGATATTCGTCCCACTCCAACTTCTTCGCCGCTATAAACCTGTCGGTGATATGATCGCCCAGGACCCGCCTGACGAGTTCGCTGTCTTCCATTTCCGCGAGCGCCTCGGCCAACGTACCCGGGAGCGAGCCGATCACCCGCTTCTCTCGCTCGGAGAGGCTCATTTCATAAATGTTGTCGTCGACGGGATCTGGCGCTTCTAATGATTCTTCGATACCATCCAGCCCCGCCGCGATAATCACGGCCAACGCCAAATACGGGTTGCAGGCGGGATCCGGGCTTCGAACCTCCAGTCTCGTCCCAATTCCTCGACGGGCGGGAACGCGGATCAGTGGACTCCGGTTGCCCAGCGACCAGGCAATGTAAACGGGGGCCTCAAAACCCGGCACCAACCTTTTGTAGGAGTTCACCAGGGGGTTGGTCACCGCGGTAAACTCGCGGCAGTTTCGCATGACTCCTGCCAGAAACTGATAGCAAATGGTCGCGAGGGACTCCGGCTTCGACCCATCGTAAAACGCGTTGCGCTCCCCTTCGAATAGCGACAGGTGCACGTGCATTCCGGAACCGGGAATCCCGAATTTTGGCTTCGGCATGAAAGTGGCGTGTAGATTGTGCTGCAAGGCGACGGTCCTGACGACGAACCGGAACGTGGCAATGCGGTCCGCAGTGGTTACCGCATCCGCGTACTTGAAGTCGATTTCGTGCTGCGCCGGGGCAACTTCGTGGTGTGCGGCCTCAACTTCAAACTCCATATCCGTGAGCTTGCGCACCATGTCCTCGCGTGCGGCCTCTCCCCTATCCAAAGGAGGCAAGTCGAAGTAGCCTGCATGATCATGTATTTCCAGGGTCGGGCGCCCCTCTTCATCGCGTTTGAACAGGAAAAACTCCGGTTCTGGTCCCGCGTTGGGCAAATACCCCATTTCTTTTGCCCTGGCCAGCACCCTCTTCAGAATAGTCCTTGGGCAACCGTCGAAGGGAGTCCCATCCGGCCAAGTTATATCACACATCAATCTCGCCGTTTTCATGTCGTTGGTCGACCAGGGGAATACCGCGAAGGTATTCGGGTCGGGCTTTAGGAGCATATCCGACTCCTGGATGCGGACAAAACCCTCGATCGATCCTCCGTCGAAGGCAATATCTCCGTCCAACGCCTTGGGCAGTTGTTCGGCCGGAATCGTGACATTCTTGGTGGCACCAAGAATGTCGGTAAACTGAAGCTTTACGAACGCCACATCCTCATCACTGCATCTTCTTATGATCTCCTCGCGGACACCTTCATTCATTGCGTTACTCCTTCCAGTTTGTCGATCGGGTCCATCATAGAACTCAATTTCCGGTCAATCGGGACGATTGGAGCCAATCTTGTCTAAGATGCGATTGGCCATGGACCGCGGCAGGCTCACCTCCAGGTGTATACCGTCCTCGTGATAATCCTCCGAGTGAATCTCGCCGTGGCGATGTATCTCATCGATCAGATCCATCATGGAATAGTCGAGATCTAACTCGCAACGGACGCGAGAATGACGAATACAATCGTCCATCAGGCGCAATAGACCGTCTATTCCCTCCCCGGTTATTGCGGAGACCTTGACGGGACGTGGAAGCTCCCGAAGTTCGACCTCTGGAAGTGCCTCGCAAAGCCGGTCTATCTTGTTGAGCACTGTTATGGCTCCATCGGTCGAAACATCCATGCCCATGAGGACTTCTTCCACGGCCGACACCTGCTCCGGCCACTCCGGATGCGACACATCTACGACGTGAATGAGGAAGTCTGCCGCCACCACTTCTTCAAGAGTCGCCCGAAAGGCGGCCAGCAATTGCTTCGGGAGATCGCGAACGAAACCAACTGTGTCCACCAGGTAGGCAGCAATTCCCGACGGCAATTCGGCGCTTCGGATGGCGGGGTCCAAGGTAGCGAAGAGCTGATCTTCGGAAGCCTGATCGGAACCGGTGATTCGGTTCATAAGTGTTGATTTGCCCGCGTTGGTGTAGCCGACCAGGGCGAAGGTGGGAACGCCATCCCGTCTTCTCCGATTTCGCAAAAGCCCCCTGTGCTTGCGTACCTCGGTGATCTCTCGCCGCAGGTCCGTCATGCGCTGACGAACCCTTCTCCGGTCCGTTTCGAGTTTCGTCTCTCCCGGACCTCTAGTTCCGATACCTCCCGCGAGACGCGACAATTCTTCCCCGCGTCCGGTCAAACGCGGCAGGAGATAGGCCAGCTGCGCCAGCTCCACCTGGAGTTTTCCCTCCCGGCTTCTTGCCCTTTGGGCAAAGATGTCGAGGATGAGTCGGGTGCGATCGATAACCCGCACTCCGATGACGTCCTCCAGGTTGTTCTGCTGACCCGGGGACAGTTCGTGGTTGAGCACCACCAGCTCGACCCCCAGCTCCGAAGCCTTCTCGGCGATCTCCCCTACCTTGCCTTTGCCGAAGAATGTGGCCGGGTCGGGCCTGTTTCTCGCCTGAGTCATCTCCGCCACCGGAATACCGCCGGCCGTTTCCACCAAACGCGCCAGTTCCTCTCGCCGCGCCGAGAGATCCGGATCATCGTAAACGGAGATCAACTGTGGCGTCAGGAGTGTAACCAGGAGCGCAGGTTCGGGACCGGGATTATCGAGAGAAATCGACATAGGGGATTCGGGCTCTCTTTCCACCACCCTGGCTGTGGGCGGATTGCATCCGACATGTTTTAGTTCTCCACATGTGCCCTTTTCCCTCCCCAACAATGAGATCCGGGCAGGGACACCCCAGACCTTGGTCGAACTTCTGTACGATGCACATCACCATAACGTGATATCAAACGGAGGGTCAATTTTGAACTTTAAATTCGTGCACGCTGCCGATTTGCATCTTGACGGTCCGTTCAGCGGCCTGAAGAACCAGCTCCCCGAACAAATGTCCGCGCTGGCGATAAATGCCAGCCTGGATGCCCTAGATGCCCTGGCAGATCTTTGCCTGGACGAATCGGTCGATTTCCTGTTATTGGCCGGTGACATATTCGACCTGACCTCCCCCTCTCTACGAGCCCAGGTCAAATTCCGAGATACGATTAATAGGCTCGACGAAGCCGGCATCAGAACCTTTAGGGTGGCGGGGAACCACGATCCCATCGACGGCTCTTGGGCCGACTTGACCTTCCCCGCCCTCACCCATTTCTTCGGAGACCGCTTCGAAGGCGTGCGACTAACGGTGGACGACAAATGCGTGGAAATATTCGGCTTCAGCCATCCCACGCCTCAGTATTCGAAGGATCCCCTGCGAAACGTCGCTTGGCCACAGGTACCCAGAGACGTTTTTCGCATCGGTCTTTTGCACACAGACCTGGACGGCTCTGCGGGAGATCATTACGCCCCCACAGCTTTGGAAAGGCTGACGGCCTCGGGTTTCGACTACTGGGCCCTCGGGCATCTACACCGCCCCGTCGTGATACGATCGCAGAACCCGGCGGTCGTTTATGCCGGAACTCCCCAGGGCAGAGACTTCGGCGAAACGGGCGCCCACGGCTGTTTTCTCGTCACCGTGCAAGACGGAATCCCCCATCCTTCGTTTCGTCCCCTGGACACGGTGCGCTGGCTGGATCTCCCCCTCCAGGTTACATCCAATATCGCCGACGAGAATGCCCTTTTGGAGATGACCATTTCTTCGCTGAAAGATCTCGACACCTCGTTGGGAGGACGTCCGGTCGTATTGCGGATCAGGTACAGCGGCCAAAGCCCCCTGGGACCTCGAATGGACGATATCGTGGCGCAAAGGGATCTCCTCGAAACCCTGCGCGATTCTCTGCCCGACTCCCCGAAGATGTGGCTGGATACGATTATTTGGAAGGTAAACGCCGAGATCAATCGCAACTCATTGAGGGAGCGCGAGGACCTGCCCGGTGATGTCCGCCGGGCGAAGGAAGCGGCACTTCGGGCGAACGAATCCTCCACCCCGCCACATGCTCCCGGTATTGATGGACTGCCACAGGCCCTCGACGAGATCTTCGCGGCCGAGCCACGGCTGGCGCGATGGGTATCAGGGGGTTCCCGACGATGGGATATGGCCGAGATCTTGGAGGATGCCGAGGATATCGTACTGGGGCTACTGGTGAAAGAGGGTCTGCAATGAAGCTGGAGCGGATGCGCATAGGCAGCTTCGGTGTCCTGACGGATCTCGACCTGAAACCGGGACCCGGATTGACGATAATCGCGGGGAACAATGAAAGCGGCAAGAGCACCCTCGCGGCCTTCATACCGGCGCTGATCTTCGGTTTCCCGGACGCCAGGAGCAACCTCAACCGCTATCCCAGCCTTGCCTGGGGACGACGGGGAGGTTGGATCGAGTTCAGTTCCCGCGGCCGTCGCTACCGCGCGGAGCGGTGGTACGAACGCGGTGGGAAGGTTGCCGGTAACCTGACACTATTTCGCGACGGTAAGGACATCACCGACGCCGATGCAGAGGATCGATTGATCGATCTTTGGGGTGGATTGAGCGGGGATGCCCATCGCAACCTCCTGACCTTCGGATTGTCCGAGCTCGAAGACGTGGGCACCTTGGACACCGAGAAGATAGCCCGCCTGCTTTATACCACGGCGGCCGGCATCGACGCCCGCTCCCTCGAGAGAATCCGCGCCGAACTTCACCGCCGCAAAATGGAGCTGTATCGTCCCCGGGCGCGATCGCGAATCGGAGATCTCCTCGAGCAATTGGAAAGTCTCGCGCGCGAGCGCACCTCGGAATCAGATCTCGCCGAACACCGCAAGCTCCGCGACGAGTTGCGACGGGAGCGTCGTGCGACGAGGCGAGCCCGCGAACGCCTCAAAGTCGTGGCGAAGGAACGCGACGCGATCGAGGCCGCTCACCGAGCGCGACCCTTGCTCGGCCGAATTCGGGAGATAGAGGCCGCCCTCGAGGAACTCGATGTCCCCGTAGATTTCCCGACCGACGCCACCGCTCGTCTGGATCATCTGTCGGGAGCACTGGAGGAAGCCAACGAGGAGATCGAGGAAATCCGCGCGGAGACGGAGGAGATTTCTGCGAAGCTACACAACCTGGAACTCACCGATGAAGACCGATTACTGCTGTCACGCCGTGAGGAAATCCGGAGACTTCATGGCGAAGTATCTGCCATCTCCGAGAGATTGACACGGCGCGATAAACTCGCCGCCAAACTGCAGCACCTGAGCTCCGAAGCTTTGGACGTTTTGCACGAGCTGGGAGACGATTGGGGTGATGACTACACCAAACTTCCCGTGGTTTCCTTACCATTGCGCGAAAGGATTCACGACACGAAGCGACAAATCGACGGTCTACAAAACCAAGTGGAAACCATTCAGGCGAGAGAGTCCGAGCTCGAACGAGCGAAACTGGAATTGTCTTCGACCCAATCCTCTGACGCGGAGGATACCCGCGCTTTTGGGGAACAAACGGCCGCCGAAATGCGTTCCCTCGACGACCTGTTGCAGTTGCGCGATACGCGCGAACGTCTCGAGGAACGGATCGGGTACGTAACTTTGTTAAGTGACACCGGCGGCGCTCGTCCTCTTTCTCCCATGCCTTCGGTACTCCTGGCTTTACTGGGATTGATGGGAGCCGTGTATTGGGCCATTGCCGATCATGCAATCCTCGCCTGGATCATTGGAATATCGGGAATGACCGCTGGTTTAGTCTATTGGTTATTGGGCCGGAGGCGGTTCGCCACGGATCCCGACGCGGGCAATGCGACGGACCCCCGCTCGCAATTGCCGCAATTGCAACGGCAATTCGAAGAAGTGTCCGCCCGGTGCCGCGAACTATCCATGGAGCTTTTCCAAAGCCCCTCCATCCCCCCCAGGGATGAACTGGTTGAAAGACGTCGCGAGCTGGAGGCCATGCGTTTGAAATATGCGAAGGAGGAGAACTCTTCGCTGGCGCGGTCGCGGATCGACGAGACCCTGGCCAGGCTGCAGAGTCAAAGGTCGGATATCGCCGAGCAAATGCGGGAGATTGTCTCGCGTTTCCAGGTCGAATTGTCGGGCGACGGCTTTCCACCCGAGACCACACCCCGGAGGGCCTCGCTGTATTTGGACCCCCTCGATCGTCTCTGCCGGATTCGCCGGGACATCGACGGGATACGGGCGGAGATGGACGAAATAGACCGGCAGCTGCAGTCCTTCGTCGCGAGGGTCTGCGATGCATTGGACCATCGTGGGGACGGAATAGAAGCGCCGGATGCCCGGGATATGATAATCAGTGCGGTGGGCAGGCTCGAATCCGCGGAAGGTGACGACCAAAAGAGAAAGGAATTGGCGGAAAGGTGCGAGGACCTGAAAAAGCGTCGTCGCCAATTGATCGACCGACGAGAGCGCCTCGCATCCTCGGTCGACGAGCTCCTAACCGCCGGCGGTACCGACGATCCGGAGATTTTCCGCAAGAGAGCAAAAATGACGGTTACCGCCAACGAACTGCGCGCGGAACGCTCTGAATTGAAGGCACGCCTCGAAGATTATCCCTCCCCGGTTTCGGCGGGGCACGACTACACTCCATCTGAGGAAGAACTAGAACGCGCCCGTGATGCCGTACAACGCACTGAGCATGAGCTAGACGAATCGACGGAACGGGTGGGAAATCTGCGCGCTAGGCTGGACATGCTGGG
>CAYLPL010000055.1:0-9622 GCA_964385545.1 uncultured Clostridia bacterium
ACCCTACTTCGGTCCCATCATAGGGGCCATACCCGCCTTGTTGCTGGCGGCTTTCCAATCGCCCAGCATGTTGATTCAGGTGGTCATCCTGTACCTCGTGGTGCAACAACTGGATGGGTTCGTGATAACGCCGAGAATAGTAGGTGGGCGGATCGGTCTCCACCCGCTTTGGGTCATTTTCGGGGTGATGGCCGGCGGAGTCCTGTTCGGTCTTTGGGGTTTGTTCCTGGGAGTACCAGCGACGGCTTTGATCAAGGTATGCGTTAACCACCTCACTTCGTGGATCTACATGCAACCCGATAGGGTTTGAAAAGTCCGGGGTGATCCTGCATATCGCAAACCCCACGGGGTGCCTCATCTTCTCCGCATCTTGGAATACTAGAAGATGGGCATGAGGAAGACCATGATGAGAGACGAGAGATTGAATCCGATATGTGCCAGTATCGGTGCCCCGAGGTTCTCGGTGATTTCATAGAGCCCGGCGAGCAGCATCCCGACCATGAACAGGGGGAGGACCAGGGGCAAGGAACCGTGCATCAGGGCCCAGATGAGGCTGCTTATGGTAGCCGCCCAGCCAGGACCCAGCCAGCCGAGTGAGCGATAGAGAAGGTCCCGGTAGAAGAACTCCTCCGCGATCGGTATCAACAAGCCGACGGCTACCATCATGATCAATCGCTCAATTCCCGCCATATCCAGGTCCATCATTAACGGATTGTTGGTCTCCTCTGCTACCAAACCCAGGGGAGTCTGGAGCGCGGCTACGACGACGGTGACAACCCGCAAAAGTACCGGCCACAGGATGGCAAAGAGCGCGACCTTTCCCGTGTCGAGAGGCTCCAGGGGAAGCGTCGTACCCCTATCGGCGATGAATATCAGGAGCAAGAGAAAAAGGGGTTGCAATACCATGATTGCGGTCAATCCCATCGATCCCTCACCCATACTGGTGGTAGCGGCCATGAGCCCCACGGGCACCAGATTGCCGAGGACGAAGATGAACACGACGCTGCGAAGAGAAGCCGGCGGGCGAGATCTCAAAAGGTGACCGTCCATCGCGGGCTTATTCGTCCCGAAGAGAAATTCCAGGTAGCGGCTCACGTCGGTTCACCCCCTAACTGGGCACAATGATTACCCATCTCTTCTGAGAAATCCATGAAGAAGTGGGCTCCGATACACATGCGGCGTCGCATTTCTCGTCGGGATGAAGGATAGTTCAGGCTGCAGAGGGCATAGCGGCGCCAGGATGCCGCCTCCCGATACTCGCGAAGGAAGTCGCCTGCCGTCCCCCTCCTCGCGGCCACACGGTAACCGATCAACCAGATTTCGGTGGCACCGAAGTGGTCAATGAGGTCTGCATCCTGCAGCAGACGAGCCTCCTCGGGGAGCTCCGAGGGGGATTCATCGCGCTTATTGTGCCAGTAGATACTCTGATAAATCGTGTCGAGCTGCTCCGGCGTGGTTTTACCCGCGAGCAAGGAAAGTGCCCTTTCGGCGCCCACGGCGGCGTGATCCCCTCCCGCGTCATCTCGTATCTTTCCCAGGTCGTGAAATAGGCAGGCGGCGCGGAGGGATAATGGATCGATTCTCCCGGCTAGTGCTTCCGTATGGGCGAGCCATGTGGCGATGTCCGCGGTCCGCAATCCGTGTCGAAGCCGGTGACCCGGTTCCTCCCCGGCTCGGCTCGCGTTCATCTGATCTCGTGCCACCCGCAATAGACTGTCCATACGATACACTCCCCGTCCGCGTCATCGCGTTTCGTACTCGGGCCATCTTCGGCAGGGAAGGATTGGCTTCCTCCCGGGAAGCACTTGCAGAACCCGTTTGAGTTTATAACCAATGGGGGATCGAAATTAGTGGGGAATCGGCCGACAATGCTAGAGGGAATTGCCCCATTGTCGCGGAAATGATCTAATAGAGAACTATCGAGGGAGGCGTCGATTACGCGTTCATCCGGTATTCTAACCAGACAGACCGAAGAATGGGGCCGCGTCGAGTCCGTGCTTCTTCATGAGCCGGGTCGGGAAGCCCTCTTCACCCTAATGCAGGTCGATGCTCACTCGACCGACGCCCCCTATGATTTGACCGCAGTCCAATGGGATCACCAGAATTATCGCTTCTTATTGGAAGCGCGGGGTATCGACGTCGTGAGTCTGCGCGACGCCCTCACCAAGGGCACCATGGATGCCGCGGGCGAACCCCTCGAAGGTGCCGCCCTTCAGCGACTCCGAGATCTCGCCGGGGATGCCCTAATGTACGCTTTCGCGCCAGCGGTAGACGAAGAACGTCGAAGTGCTTTGCTACGGCGCCGCGAGGTAATCTTACAGGGAGCCCATCCGGAGGTTCTGGTGGACCTACTGTTTCTTCGCCCCGTGGTGCGTGCGGGTTTTGGGGGGGATCCGAGCCTTCTCGAATTCGGCATTAGACCGGCCGTTGCGGCGCATTTCGTCCGAGACGGACTCATGGCCACCGCAGCAGGTGCTGTACTGGGCCGCGCGTCGGAACCCTCCCGGAGATGGGAAAACCGACTGATGGCCCTCGCGCTGGAGCAGCTGGGCACACGACCGATCGCCGAGGTGAGGGCCCCGGGATACCTGGAGGGTGGCGACTTCATCCCGGCGGGCGATTTTGCCCTTCTCCGGATAGGTCCGGCCACCAATAGGGAAGCCTTCCGGCAGTTATTCGCAGCCCACGCCTTCGGCGTCCAGGAAACCGCCCTGGTACGAGACCCGGGTAAGGATATGGTGCACTTGGATGACTACCTCGTCTTCCCGGCCCCGAGTATTGCCCTGGTCCATGAAGAGCGGCTGAAGCTGGAGGGGGAACCCATGGTCGAGATCTATGCCACGGATCCCTCCCGGGTCGAAGCCCATTCAGAACTACCCCTGTCCAAATACCTGAAAAGATGGGGTATAAGGACGATCCCCACGGTTCCATGCGAACCCTATACGTTATCCGCAGTTATGGTTCTCGGACCGGCGGATGTGGTGGTCGCAGAAGGCGTAGGTCAACCGGTCATCGACGCCCTGGGCGCTGAGGGGATCGAGGTGCAGGTGTTGAATCTGGAGGCCGCCGGAGGGCGGGGCGGATTGCGGGGGCTCACTCAGGTTCTCAGAAGAGAGGGTACCCGACGCAACTCGAAGGGGAGGTCTCGTTAGTGGAATCCCTTTGGAATCTTGTCTTTCTAGCTTTTCTCATCATGGCTTTTATGCCGGCGTATCAACAACGCAAGCTCGATGCGCTGCGGCAAAGACTGATGCAAAGGATTCAGCAGAGCGAGGGTTCGCGGGTCATAGTGCTCATCCATCGTCAGGAGACCCTGAGTTTCTTGGGTCTGATGCTACAGCGGCATATCGATATCGAGGATTCGGAACAGATTCTCAGGGCGATCAGGAAGACTTCGCCGGACATGCCAATCGATTTGATCTTGCACACGCCCGGCGGATTGGTGCTGGCGGCAGAACAGATTGCCCTCGCCCTGGCCGCGCACCCCGCGAGGGTACGGGTGATCATACCCCACTACGCCATGTCGGGCGGTACCCTCCTCGCCCTGGCGGCCGACGAGATCCTGATGGATCCCAACGCCGTGCTCGGTCCCATCGATCCACAGCTGGGTAATTATCCGGCGGCCTCGATCTTGAATGCCATTCGTGAGAAGGGTGTCAAGGCGGTTGAGGACGAGACGCTAATCTGCGGGGATGTGGCGCGAAAGGCAATCGCCCAGGTTCAGCACAATGTTTACAGGTTATTGGAGCGGAGCCACGATGCCGAAGATGCGAACCGTATAGCGAAGAGCCTTACGGAAGGTCGTTGGACCCACGATTATCCTTTGCATATCGATGAACTAGAAGCCCTCGGGATACCGGTCACCCCGGGACTATCCCCGGACATCTACGATCTCATGGATCTCTATCCGCAGCCGACCCCGCGTCGACCCTCGGTGCAATACATCGTGCCTCCCTCCCGGGGCGATGATCGCAAAAGTTCGGGTAAGAACCTGCCGTTGTGGTAGAACGAGCTGGGAAAGGTAGGGTGTGCCCATGGGTGAACGAGTCGTCTACGACAGCGTGGGAATCAGCGGACGCCTCCAGGTAATTGACCGCGGCAATAAACGGACCATGTTTCTCGGTAGCCTGCCGCAGACGACCGTGGACCTTTCCGATCCGGATCGCCAGGTTGGTAGGTATATTCCCTTCTTACATGCCGGCTCCCTGTTCAATCCCGAGCCGGAAAAGGCCATGTTCTTGGGCCTCGGTGGAGGTGCCGGGGTACGTTCCTTCCATCGAACCTATCCCGATTGCGACATCAGCGCGGTGGAAATCGACGAGAATGTCGTACGCGTGGCGCGCGAGTACTTCTTCGTACCCGGGGATGAGAGGGTATCCGTCGTCGTCGAAGATGGACGACGCTATCTCGCCCTCAATCCCGGTGCCTACGACCACGTCATTCTGGATGCTTACAACCAGGATGGTTATCCGTCCCGTCTGTACACCCGGGAGTGTTTCGAGCTCATCCAACGGGCACTGAGGTCGCGCATCGTGGAGGGGCGGGAAAGGCCGGGCGTGGTAGTGGTGAATGCGGTGGGATGGCTTTGGGGCGACAAGAGTGAAAGCGTGCGTATTCTCATTCGGACGATGCAGGAGGTGTTCGCTTCCGTCCATCTTTTCGAGGTTCCCATGAGATTTTTGAGAAGGATGTTCGGGGACGGCAATAATTTCATCCTGGTCGGCACTACCCAGCGCCGCACCGGTCATAAGCGCGCCCTCTTGCACCGCGCTAGGCGCAGATCCGACATGAAAAAACACGTCGACGTCGCGCGCCGCCTGCGGCGGATACCCGATGTGAGCGAAGCGGAAATACTCACCGATGACAAGGTGGAACGCGGGCATCTTATACTCACCGTGTGAAATCTTCTCGAGTCTTCGGCGAAGACTAAACTTTGGTCGGACAAGCTCCGTCGCGTTTCGTCGGATCCCATGTGATTTAGATCTCATAAGTGTTATCATACTCAAGGGCGTCCGCTGCGAGCGGACACAACTTGGCGTGCAATGGGCGTTCCGATTAGCCCGATTACGGATCGGCGTCCCATTTCGACGATCCCCCACACCGCCTGGAGGTGAGTAATGTAGATGCCAGCAAAAACCTTTCGCGGCGGAGTTCATCCCCCGGAGTACAAAGAAGAAACTTCTTCCTCCGCCATCGAGACACTCCCGCCGCCCAATAGAGTGGTGGTTCCCCTCGTTCAACACATCGGGGCTCCTTGCGAGCCGGCGATAGCGGGCGAGACAACCCTCGGCAAGGGTGATCGGGTCGATCTCGGACAAAAGATAGGGGATTCCGATGCTTTTGTGACGGCGCCGGTTCACGCTCCCGTGTCCGGCGAGATTGCCGAAATCACGACGTGCCGTTTGAGTGACGGGCGTAAGGTTCCGGCGATAGTTATCGACTCCGATGGCGAAGATAGGATAAGCGAGGAAGTTAGACCGGCTTCGGACGTGGAATCGCTTTCCGCAGAGGAAATCAAGAACGTGATCCGCGAAGCGGGCATCGTGGGAATGGGAGGTGCCGCTTTTCCGACTCACGTGAAGTGTTCCCCTCCCGAAGACGCGGTTATCGACACCGTGATCATCAATGGATGCGAGTGCGAACCTTTCCTCGCCTGCGACGACCGCCTCATGATAGAGGAGTCCGAAGAAATTGTTTACGGTCTCAAGGCTCTCATCAAGGCCGTCGGTGCCAAGCGTGGAATCATCGCCATCGAGAATAATAAGCCCCAGGCCATAGAGTCCATGCGATCCGCGGTGGAAGACACCGAATTCGAGATAGAGGTCGTCAAGACCAAGTACCCCGAAGGTGCGGAAAAACAGTTGAGCTACGCGATTACCGGCAGGGAAGTGCCTTCCGGCCAGTTTCCTTTTAACATCGGTGTCGTAGTTAACAACGTGGCCACGGCGGCGACCATTGCCAGGGCGATAAAGACCGGTATGCCGTGCATCGAGCGCGTCATCACGGTTGGGGGAGATGTCGTCGATCGTCCGGCTAACCTGAGAGTGCGCATCGGTACTCCTGTCGGAGAGATTATCGATTATTGCGGAGGCTTTACGGAGGCGCCCTTCGCCCTAATAATAGGCGGCCCCATGATGGGGCAGGCCATCGCGGACCTAGATATGCCGGTGGTAAAGGGTACCTCGGGCATCCTCGCCCTCAGTTCCCGGATAGCCAGTTACGAAGAGGAAGAGCCCTGCATACGCTGCGGCCGATGCATCGAGGTCTGTCCGGCTTACATGATGCCGCTTATGGCGGCACAGTATCCCGACGAGAAGGCGCTGGAGTACAATCCGCTCGATTGCATTGAGTGCGGAGCCTGCTCTTACATATGTCCGGCGAATCAGCGCTTACTCGAGCGGATTAGGATGGCCAAGGCACTGGCGCAGGCGAGAATGCGCTCGGAAGGGTAGGAGGCCGATTCGATGCGAGAAGAATTTGGAGGAGGGCTTGGCATTGAGCGTAGAAGATAAATTCGATCGCTCCATACTTACGGTTTCATCTTCACCGCACATCAAGGACCGAACTTCGGTTTGGAGCATAATGTTTGACGTGGTGATCGCCCTCATTCCTGCCATAGTTGCCGCGACGTATTTTTTCGGTTCCTCGGCTTTGGTGACGCTGGGGAGTTGTGTGGCGGGAGCCTTTCTGGCGGAAGCGGGCATCATGTGGGCTCGAGGGAAGAGGATCCCCTTGTCCGATGGGAGTGCCTTGGTAACAGGTATACTGCTCGGTTTGACCATGCCTCCCGACGTTCCGATATGGTTGGGCTTCGTAGGTGGTGTATTCGGGGTTGGTATCGGGAAGACCATATTTGGTGGCCTGGGCTTAAACCTGTTCAACCCGGCCCTGGTGGGACGCGCCTTCTTAGTGGCCTCCTTCCCCGTGTTGATGACGACTTTCCGTTGGCCGTTCGAATCAGGTTCGTGGATGGGTGCAGAATTCGACGCGGTGAGCACGGCGACGCCTCTGGCCCTGGCGCGATTCGTGGGTACGGAGACTCCCCTCATGGAACTCTTCCTCGGGCGGGTCGGGGGCTCGTTGGGTGAGACTTCTGCCCTGGCCCTTTTGATCGGTGGGTCCTATCTCCTGTTGCGGGGGATCATCGACTGGAAGGTCCCCGTTTCGTACATAGGTACGGTAATGCTCCTATCCTGGATCGGTGGCGACAGCCCCATGTTTCACATGATGGCCGGAGGACTCCTGTTGGGAGCAATTTTCATGGCCACGGATTACGTTACGAGTCCCATAACCCCCAAGGGTAAACTGATCTTCGGATTCGGATGCGGTCTGCTTACTTACGCCATACGCACCTACGGCGGTTATCCCGAGGGTGTGCTCTACTCGATACTTCTCATGAATGCTACCGTACCCCTGATAGAGCGTTACACCACGCCTCGCGTGTTCGGTACGGGGGTGGGGGCCAGTGAGAGTCTATGATAACGAGGCGTTCAATTCGGTCCACACCGTATGTTCTCAAACCGGAGAGGGGTTGGTGAGCCTTGGGACGAATCTGGAATGAATTCGCAAAGGGATTCTGGCGGGAGAATCCGGTCCTCCGCCTGGTCCTGGGGATGTGTCCGACATTGGCCGTTACGACGGCGGCCATAAATGGCATCGGTATGGGGCTCGCGACGACGGTGGTCCTCCTGATGTCCAACGTCCTCATATCCCTGTTACGAAACATCATACCCAGGAAAATCCGTATACCGTGTTTCATCGTGGTGATAGCCAGCTTCGTAACCATAGTCGATTACACCATGGCCGCACTGGTTCCCCCGCTGCACGAAGCTCTGGGCATATTCATACCGTTGATCGTGGTTAACTGCGTGATCCTCGGACGCGCCGAGGCCTTCGCTTCACAAAATCCCGTCCTGCATTCATTCGTGGACGGATTGGGGATGGGTTTGGCATTCACCTTGACTCTGACAATTCTGGCAGCGGGCCGGGAATTGCTCGGAGCCGGGACCATCTTTGGAGCTGCCGTCATGGGAACCGCCTACAGGCCGGCCATAATGATGATACTTCCTCCTGGAGCCTTCTTGGGGCTCGGCCTCATGATGGGCGCCATGAATTGGTGGGACCAGCGTATCCGCAAGGCAAAGCTGCAGGAGAGAAAGGAGGCCTTGATCCATGGTTGAGTTAGTGGCCGTATTCTTCTCCGCCGCGCTGATAAACAACTTCGTATTGATTCGCTTCCTGGGCATCTGTCCCTACCTGGGCGTATCTCAGGCTCTAAGCTCGGCGGTAGGCATGGGCGGCGCGGTCATTTTCGTGATGACTTTATCGTCTATGGCTACGTGGTTGATACATCACTATCTATTGGTAGAGTACGAAATCACCTATCTTCAAACGGTCGCCTTCATCCTGGTCATCGCCACCTTGGTGCAATTTGTGGAAATGGTGCTCCTTAGATTCAGCCGTCCCCTCTACAGGGCCCTCGGCGTGTATCTTCCGCTCATAACCACCAACTGCGCCATAATGGGTTTGGCGCTTTTGAACATCACCGAAGGCTACAACTTCCTCGAGACAATCTTCCACGCCATCGGTGCGGGCGTGGGGTTCTTGGTGGTCCTGGTTCTATTTGCCGCCATGCGGGAGAGACTGGAGCAATTCGATGTACCATCCGCGATGGAGGGTACTCCGATAGCTTTACTGGTCGCGGCGTTGATGTCGATGGCCTTCATGGGTTTCAGCGGTTTCAACGTCACCGCGTTGTTGGGTGGTTGAGGTCATATCCTTGCGATATGTCGCAGTTGGCATATGACCAGGAAACAAAAAGAGGGGTGCTAATTCCATGATTCACGCCATAGCTACGCTCGCTGGCCTGGGCTTGATGTTCGGAGCAAGCCTTGCTTTCACCTCCCGGGTTCTCGCGGAGCGAGGCGATGAGAGAAGGGAAACCATCGAGGAGGTTCTCTCGGGCGGCAGCTGTGAAACCTGCGGCTTCGAAGGATGTCATGGGTTTACCGAGGCGCTGCTCGAGGGAGAGGCTTCCCCTGTAACGACGGACCAAGAAAAGAGGTGTTAGTTTCGTGATTTACGCCATAGTGACGCTTATGGCCTTGGGATTACTGTTTGGAGCCGGATTGGCCTTTGCAGCACGGGTACTGGCAGTAAAGCGCGATGAAAGGGTGGAGGCCGTCGAGGAGGCTCTCCCGGGTGCCAACTGTGGGGCGTGCGGCTACGCCGGATGCCACGCGTTTGCCGAAGCCCTCGTCGCGGGAGATGCGGCTCCCACCGATTGTCCGGTGGGAGGCATTAGTGTGTGGGAAGAAGTTGCCGAGCTCCTCGGTCAACAAATAACCACCGACGGTACCCGTCTCGTCGCGAAGGTTCGCTGTCGCGGTACCAACGATGCGGCGGTAGATAAGTTTCGGTACGTAGGCGAACTCGACTGCGAGGTCGACCATGCTCTAGCCGGCGGGCATAAACAGTGTGAATATGGCTGTCTGGGATTGGGCAACTGCGTGCGCGTATGCCCCTTCGATGCCATTTTCATGGGAGATGAGGGCCTCCCCGTCGTCGATGAAGAGAAGTGTACCGCCTGCGGAAAATGTGTCGAGGCCTGTCCCCGAAACAT
>CAYLPL010000056.1:0-1491 GCA_964385545.1 uncultured Clostridia bacterium
GCGATTTCTTCATCATCACGCGCCACATCTTGCCCCAATGTCTTTCTCCAGTCTTGGTTATGGCCACCATGGGTATGGCCGGAGCGATCCTGGCCGAGGCGGGACTGAGTTTTCTGGGCATGGGAGCTCAACCGCCCGCCCCTAGTTGGGGCAGTATGATAGCCCGCGGCCGCGATTACATCTGGGATTCTCCGTGGATGACCACCTACCCCGGAATCGCCATCTTCCTCACCGTGCTGGGCTTCAACCTGCTTGGCGATGGACTGCGGGACTTCCTCGATCCGAGGCTTTAGGGGTGAAGCGATTCCCCCTGCCTGCGGGCGGGTGCGCATAGGGAATCCGGGCGCATTTTTGTTTGGTGAGCCGCCGCGGTTTCTCATCCAGCGCCCCATTAAGCCGAGTGATCAACCGAGACCTGTAACCGATCGAATGATATACTCAAAGGTGACAAGTGGGTGGCGGACGGATCCGCCCGGGAGATATCGACGCATCCGTTAGGGAGGAATCCTACCATGAAGAAGGACGTTCTCGCTTTCGTGGACGAGAAACTGAAGGAGCTGAAAGAGGAGAATCTGTATAATACCATTCGCGTGCTCGAGGGTTCCCAGGGAGCCTGGGTTACCATCGATGGACGCGAAAAGCTTAATCTGTGTTCGAATAACTGCCTGGGTCTCGCGGCCGAGCCCGATTTAGTCCAGGCCGCCTGCGACGCCACCGAGAAGTACGGCGTTGGGCCCGGAGCCGTACGCAGCATCGCCGGTACCATGAGCATCCACCTGGAGCTCGAAAAGGCCTTGGCAAAATTCAAGGAAAGGGAAGCTTCGGTGGTCGTGCAGTGTGGCTTCAACGCCAATCTCGCGGTAATACCCCTGTTAGTCGGGCCCGACGACTTGATCTACAGTGACGAACTCAATCACGCCAGCATTATCGATGGCTGCCGGTTGAGTCGGGCCAAGATCAGGGTGTTCCGACACCTGGACATGGACCACCTGGAAGAATTGTTGCGCGAGGACGCCGACCATCCCGGGCGCAAGTTGATAATTAGCGATGGAGTCTTCAGCATGGACGGCGACCTGGCAAATCTGCCGGGCATCGCGGATCTGGCCGAGAAATATGGCTGCATATCCATGGTCGACGACGCCCACGGAGAAGGTGTGCTTGGCTCTCACGGCAGGGGACTGGTGAACCACTACAATCTCGGCGAGAGGATCGACGTTGAAGTGGGAACGCTTTCCAAGGCCCTCGGTTGCGTGGGCGGCTTCATCGCGGGTGACGCGCGGTTGATCGAGTACATCAAACAGCGCGGACGTCCCTTCCTGTTCAGTTCTTCCCTCACTCCGGCCGAGGCCGCGGCGAACCTGGCCGCGGTGAAGAAATTGGACGAAAAGGACGACCTGGTTACCCGCCTGTGGGACAACGCAAGATATTTCCAAAAGAGCCTGGGAGATATGGGCTTCGACACCGGTCGTACCCAGACGCCCATAACACCGG
>CAYLPL010000056.1:1501-9549 GCA_964385545.1 uncultured Clostridia bacterium
TCGGCGATGCTGGGGTGTCCTCGGAGTTCAGTCGCCGGTTGTTCGATCGCGACATTTTCGCGCAAAGCATAGGTTTCCCCACCGTACCCGAGGGGAAGGCCCGAATTCGCGTCATGATATCCGCTGCACATTCGCGCGAGGACCTGGACTTCGCCCTGGAGACTTTCGGCGAGGTCGGCAGGGATCTTGACCTGATCTGACGGGACCGGGGTCCCCCTCCAGCGGGGACCCCAAGACCCTCCCACCTCGGATGCTTTGTCCGCAAGTTCGTCTCTCGGTTTCGACCCCACTTTTTCGGGCTATGTTATAATCTTGGCACAAGGAGATCCCCTGGAGGTCGATCGATGATCGCCGCCTCTGTTCGCGAAAATGTGGCACGAAATTTGTCGGATAACTGCCGGGTCGCCGAGGGCAGCAGGATTCTCGTCGGCCTTTCGGGAGGCTCGGATTCCGTCGCCCTGCTCGTTTCATTGTTGCAGCTCGGTCCCGAGTTGAATCTCGATATCGGAGCGGCTCACCTCAACCACCGTCTCCGCGGGGACGAGGCGGATCGGGATGAGACCTTCGTGATGGATCTTTGCCGCAGGCTAGACGTGCCCCTCGCAGTCTCGAAACTCCCGCCCGGATTCCTCGATCGGAAGGGCTCCGATCTCGAAGCCCGGGCCCGCAAGGCCCGCTTCGAATTCCTCGAAGACAGCCGAGCCGAAGGTGGCTACGATTTCATCGCCCTGGGGCATCATCGCGATGATCAGGCGGAAACTTTGCTTCTGGCGCTGATCCGTGGTTCCGGTGCCACCGGCTTGGCCGCCATGGCGCCGCGCAGGGGAAGGATAATCCGCCCGCTTCTGGATCTCTCCCGCGAGGACCTCATAGATTACCTGGAGGAGCTCGGGGTTGATTACGTCACCGATTCCACCAACCTCGTGGCCCATCAGACCCGCAACCGGATCCGATTGGATCTTTTGCCCAGGATTGCCCGCGATTATAATCCCGGCATTTCCGAGGTGCTGGCCCGCACCGCGCAGCTGTTGGGAGATGAAGATAGGTACCTGCAGGGTCTGGCCGGCAGGGCTTTGCACAAATACGCCCGCTACGAAGGATTTGGCGTCGAAGGCATGAGTAGACGGGTGACGCTGGATCGGCAGGCGTTTGACCAACCCAGGGCGCTGCTTAGGCGGCTAGTGCGGCTGGCCTATATGCTGGTGCGCGGGACCATGCGAGAGCTAACCTTCGATCACGTCGAATCCTTGATGGATCTGAAGAAGATACCCGGGGGGTGGGGCATGGAGCTCCCCGGGGGCGGTCGCGTATTCCGTCGAAGTGATGGAGTCGTTTTCGCCGCTCCGGGTACTTGGGAATACTCCGCTCATGAGCACGCTATCCTCCAAGTTCCCGGGAAGCTCGTATTGCCGGGTCCGGGGTTGATTCTGCAAAGCAGGGTTTTGCATCCGCCTCATTGCGCCCGGGTGGTGGACTCCCTGCTTTCGGAGACGCCGCCATTGCTTGTTAGGCATGCTTTCATCGACTATAATAAGGTGGAATTGCCGTTGCACATTCGCTTCTGGAAACCCGGCGATCGGATGAGGCCCTTGGGAATGTCGGGACACAGGAAAATCCAGGATATCTTCGTGGATGACAAGGTATCCCGGACCGATAGGTCTCGAGTTCCCCTGGTACTCGACGATGATCACCGGGTTTTGTGGCTGGCTGGTGTAAGGGTTGCCGAATGCGCTAAATTGGACGGGGACACCGACCGAGTACTCCATCTTCGAGTCGCGCAGCCTGGGAGTCAGGTTTCTCGGTTCCCCAGATTTTGTTTAGGAGGAAAGTAATGAAGTGGACGCGGGTCTTTCAGAGCGTGGCCTTTTATCTCGTAGTCCTGTTCCTCATTCTGACCGTGGTCCAGTATTTGGCCACGCAGTCCGATCGGCCCGAGGAATATGCCTACTCGCAGTTTCTTTCCCTGGTGGAGGAAGGTAAGGTGTCTCAAGTAGAGATCACGTATCAGTCCGCGGGCACCGGCAACGCCCAGGGAACGCTAGCGGACGGTACATCCTTCGTCACCACCGTGCCGACCAACGACCCCATGCTCATGGATTCGTTGCGTCAGGCCGAGATCGAATATCAGGTTCACGAAGAGGAAGGTGGCAGCTGGTGGATGGCGGTGCTCACCACCCTCCTGCCGGTTCTCTTGGTGATCGGTGCCTTCTTTTTCATAATGCAAAACAGTCAGGCTGGCGGGAATAAAGTAATGCAGTTCGGCAAGAGCCGGGCGCAGCTTCACAATCCCGAAGGTAAGACGCCGCGCGTGACGTTCGACGACGTGGCCGGCATCGACGAAGTGCGGGAGGAATTGGAAGAGATTACCGACTTTTTGGAAAATCCCCGCAAGTACGTGAAGATAGGTGCCCGCATCCCCAAGGGTGTTCTGTTGTTCGGTGCCCCGGGAACCGGGAAGACCCTGGTGGCCCGGGCCGTGGCCGGGGAGGCGGGAGTTCCGTTTTATAGCATCAGCGGTTCCGACTTCGTGGAAATGTTCGTGGGCGTGGGTGCCTCGCGGGTGCGCGACCTCTTCGAGCAGGCAAAGAAGACGGCCCCGGCGATAGTATTCATCGACGAAATCGACGCCGTAGGTCGGCAACGAGGGGCCGGTTACGGTGGCGGTCACGACGAGCGGGAGCAGACTCTTAACCAGTTACTGGTGGAAATGGATGGTTTCGGCGTGAACGAGGGTATAATCGTCATCGCGGCCACGAACCGCCCCGACGTCCTCGACCCCGCGCTTTTGCGGCCCGGTCGTTTCGACCGTCAGCTCACCATCCACCGCCCCGACCTCGCAGGCAGAGAGGCAATTTTCCACATCCATCTCCGCGGTAAGCCCCTCGATGACGACGTGGACGTGGAGGTGCTGGCCCGTCGCACGCCCGGGTTTACCGGGGCGGACATCGAGAATACGGTCAACGAGGCCGCGTTGCTGGCGGCCCGCAAGAACTTTTCTACCGTGAGGATGCGGGATTTCGAGGACGCCATCGACCGTATCGTCGCCGGCGGCCCCGAGAAGAAGAGCCGCATCATGAGCCAAAAGGAAAAGGATATCGTGTGCTACCACGAATCCGGGCACGCCTTGGTCGCGGAGGTTCTACCCAACACCGATCCGGTGCACAAGATCTCGGTAATACCCAGGGGCGGGGCCCTCGGTTACGTTTTGCAGATGCCGCTGGAGGACCGCTACCTGGTTACCCGCGGAGAGATCATGGACCTGGTTACCATGGCTTTGGCCGGGCGAGCCTCCGAGGAACTGATGTTCTCCGAGATCAGCACTGGTGCCCAGGACGATTTGGAGAAGGCGACCAAGATGGTGCGCAAAATGATAACGGAATACGGCATGTCCGAAGTCATGGGTCCCCTGACATACGGGGACAAGATGGATACGCCTTTCCTCGGACGTGACATGGCTCGAGGTCGCAACTACAGTGAAGAGGTGGCTTCCGCCATAGACCGGGAGATCCGAAAGACCGTAAGTGATTGCTATCGCCGGGCGCGCAAGATTCTCGAAGAGAATCGCGGTGCCTTGGAGAAGCTGGCGGCCGTCCTGGCGGAAGAGGAGACGCTCGAAGGCGACCGCCTCCAGGAAGTCTTGGCCTCGGTCAATATCGTCGGCCGCCAGGAACGCAAGTATCGTGATGGTATGCCGGTATCCGCCGACGACGACGCCGAGAGTGAAACCGTCGAAGAACCCGCGGCCCAGACGGGTGATGGCGATATGAACGGGTACTGGGAGTTTCGCGATCCCCGGTGGTGCGAGGCCTAAAGTCCCCATCCACCGCAACTGTTGCTGATGGGAGCGCTTCCGCGGGCTCCCATCGCTTTTTCGTGAGGAGGCATGATCGTGGAAGCCATAGACCTGAGGAGAACATCATTGCTGTGGCGGCGTCTATGGTTGCGCTGGTTCGCTCCTTCGGTGATCCCGGAACCGGTAAGGAGGGTCCTGGTCGGCATCGAGGAGGCCGGCGGCGAGGCCGTCGTGGTCGGCGGTTGCGTTCGCGATTTGCTCATGGGCGGCATACCCGAAGACTGGGACGTGGCCACCTCCATCGCCCCCCAGAGGGTGCAAGAGATTTTCCCCCGCACCGTGCCGACGGGAATCGCTCACGGAACTGTGACGGTGCTTTCGGGCGACTACGGCGTGGAGGTCACCACATACAGGGCGGAGGGGGAATACACGGATCGGCGTCGCCCGGATTGGGTTGCCTTTTCTAAAGATCTCAAGGAAGACCTGGCCCGGCGCGATTTCACCTTCAACGCCATGGCGCTCACCCGCACCGGGCTTCTCATGGATCCCTTCGGTGGCCTGGAGGATCTCGCGAGACGGAGGATCGTGACCGTGGGAAGGGCCCGGGACCGATTTGGCGAGGATGCCCTCCGCATGGTTAGGGCGGTGCGTTTCGCCGCCCAGCTGGACGTGGACTTGGATCCTGAGATCGTGGACGCGTGTTCGGAGATGTCACAGTTCTTGGATGCCGTTTCGCGGGAGCGAATTCGTCTCGAACTGGATCGGATCCTGATGTCGAGTAATGCGGCGCGGGGGATGGAATTGCTGCAAAGTACCGGATTGCTGAAGCGGTTTTGGCCGGAACTCGCCGAAGGGGTCGGGGTCGAGCAGAACAAGCACCACGCTTTCACGGTCTGGGAACATTCCCTGGTTGCGTTGAATGCCATGGCGCAGATGGAGGGTGCGGATCTGGCGCTGCGATTAGCCGTGCTACTTCACGACGTGGCCAAGCCCCACACGTTAGAAATCGACGAGGATGATAATCGGCATTTCCACAATCATCAGGTGGTGGGGGCGGCGATGGCGCGTCGACTGCTGCGGCGTTTGCGCTACGACAAGAGGACCATCGAAAGGGTGACCCACCTGATCCGTCACCACATGGACCTGCATCATTACCCGCAGATGAAGGATTCGGCCATCCGGAGGCTAATTAATCGAGTGGGGCTTGAGAACATCGGAGATCTGGTGAAGGTGAGGATCGCCGATCGCGCCGGGTCGGGTACCAAGGAGAAACCCCTGTCCAAGGGTACCATGCACCTCCTCAACAGGATCGATCGCGTGCTCCAAGAGGACGCCGCCTTCGGCCTGAAGGACCTCGCCGTCGACGGGACCGACGTGATGAGGGTGGCCGGGTTGTCTTCCGGCCCCGCCGTGGGGCGGATCTTGGAAACACTTCTGGATGAGGTGCTCGAGGACCCCTCGTTGAATCAAAGACCCATATTGGAAAGACGCATCGAGGAGCTGGCCCGAGAGGAAACCTGATCCGGGGGCTCCCCGGGATCGTCAACTGGAACTGGAGGATGTTGATATGATGAACACCGAACAGATTATGGAAGTGGCCCTGGAGTTGGCCGGGCTGGATGAGGTTACCGACGACTCGGGAATCATCGTCCCCTGTGACAAGGTCGAGAAGGTAATGATGGGTATCGATATCGAGACCGCCGATCTCTTTCTAGCTAGGGAATTGGGCGCCGATTTGGTCATCGGGCACCACCCCGCCACCGGATCTCCCGCGCTCGGGCTTTACAAGGTGATGAAGCGCCAGGTGGAGCTCATGATGCGATGCGGGATTCCCATCAATAAGGCGCAGAAGGTACTGCAAAAACGAATCGATTCGACCTATCGCGGAGCGCACCCTAAGAACTTCGCCAAGCTGGAACAGGCGGCCCGGCTCATGGAAATGCCGTTTATGAACATCCATATGCCGCTGGATATCGTGACCGAGAACACGACGCAGGCCCACCTGGATTCCCAGCTCGAGGAAGAATCGACCGTCGGAGATGTGGTCGAAGCGCTCAAGATGATGCCCGAGTACCAGGGCGAACCGGCCGGTCCGGTGATAAGGGCCGGAAGCGCCGGAGATTACGCCGGTAAGGTTTTCGTCAGCTTCGCCGGGGGTACCAACGGCGGCCCCGACGTTATGAAGGCATATTTCGAGGCCGGAGTCGGGACCTTGGTTCTCATGCACATCCCCGAGGATGCCCTCAGCGCGGTCAAGGAACAGGGTATCGGGAACATAGTGATCGCCGGGCATATGCGCTCCGATTCCATAGGAATCAATAAGTTCTTGGACGCCCTCGAAGAGCGCGGCGTGGAAGTCGTCTCCATGGGGGGAGTAATTCGCCGCTAGGCCGGCATCGCGAAACCTAAGATGACGATCGGTCACCCGATAACAGGCGGGTGACCGATCGCTTTAACCCTGCAATAGCAACAAACGAAGGCATCATCAGTTGCGGGAGTGGGGCTTTATGTCGACGACCGGGGTACCTTCCAGGGCATCCAACGCTGCCACGTACAAATGAACCCCGTCGACCCGCAGGAGTCGGACCACGGTCGACCCCAGCGGGTTCGGTCTTGCCGGGCTGCGCGTGGCGAATACACCGGTCAGGGGAGCATCCTTGCGCCCCATGGGCCTCACCCGCAGGACACTCCTCTCGGAAGGGCCCTTGAGATGAAACCAGAAGATTACCCGGATGCGTGTGTATCGCTCGAGGCCCGAGAGGGCCTCTTCGTATTGGGGTAGAATGCCAATTAGCGACCGCGTATCGGACCAACCCGAATCCGGGCGGCGTCTCAATCCGTTTCGTACCGTGCCGATGCGATAGATGTCGTACGGAAGGCGCTCCCCCCTCATCGGGGCTTACGGCCCTGGACCGCGAGCGCTTCGTCCTCGAGAACTCCGAAGGTAAGCTCGGGTGCCGGGGTATCCCCAAAGCCTTCATCCCTCAAAGGATGCGCTCCCGGAGGTGGAGCGGTCGCGGATCGAGCCCCGACGACCACGCGGCCTATACCGGCGCGACGAATGGCAAAGGAGCACATGACGCATGGTTCGCCGCTGGCGTAGAGCGTCATACCACTTAGATCCGTGGTCCCCAGGCTTCGGGTTGCGTTGCGGATGGCGGCCATTTCGGCGTGCCATGACACATCACATTCGCTGACCTCGCGATTTTGTCCCTCGGCCACCACCTTCCCCTCGGAGTCGACGAGCACCGACCCGAAGGGAGAGTCTCCCCGCCGCGCGGCCCGGCGTGCCAGTTCGATAGACCTGGCCATGAATTCCCTATCATCTGACATGACATCACCCCCTCTCGATTCTTCGTTACTCCCGCGTGACATACCTCCATGGAAACGGAGGCAGAGCGAGAGACGTTTAGTTTGCTTCCGGAAAAATGTACAATGAATGAGGAAACCGGTTTTGGGAGGTGGAGACCTTCGAAGAGCGTAGCGTTGACCGCTTTTTAAACCTTCCCGTATCGAACTTTTTGACCGAGCTGGCTTCGCCGGATCCCGTTCCCGGCGCCGGCCCCGCCGTGTCTCACGTCGGTGCCGTGGCGGCATCTTTGGTAACCATGGTTGCCGGCAACAATCTCAAGGCGGGCGCGGGTAGTATCGATTCCGAAGATCTCGAAGCCACCAGGCAGGAGAGCCGACTTTTGGCCGAGGAACTTTCCGATTTGGTCGGCGAAGATTCCGACGTTTATTTCCAGGTGATGGCCGCCCTGGATTTACCCAGGGACACCGAGAGAGATAAGAAGGCGCGTGCGCGAGCCCTCGGTGAGTCCATGAGGATGGCTACCGAAATCCCCCTGCAGATCATGGCCAGATGCCTGGCGACCTATCGCCTGGCGCGCCGGCTTGCCCTCGAGGGTTCGAAGATGGCCGCCGCCGATGCTCTAGCGGCGGCGGAGTTGGCCTGTGCTTCGGTCTACGGCGGCGGTGCCATGGTGAGGGCTAATTTATCCCATATTCGAGACAAAGAGTACGCGCGATACGCGCTCGGTGAAGCCGAGAGGATCGAGGGCGAAGTGGATATCGGCGGGCTTCGACTCGAAGTGGGGCGACGAGTGGTTCCACAGGAAGAAAACAACTGAAGGAGTGAGATTCTGATTATGAAGAGCGATATCCAGATTGCTCAGGAAGCGAAGCCGAAACATATCGTCGAAATCGCCGAGGAGGTAGGTCTCACCGAGCGGGATCTGGAACTCTACGGTGACAA
>CAYLPL010000057.1:0-9439 GCA_964385545.1 uncultured Clostridia bacterium
CCTCTTTTAGACCGACCGCACTTCTCCATCTGAGTAGCGCAGACCGCCGCGCAGAGTCGGTCTCGGGTAGTTTCAGAGGACGCCCCCTGACGTCAATGATCAATCCGATATCGCCACCTCTGACGTAGGCCGACACCCTGGTTCCGGGGCCATCGCCGAGATCGTAGTTCTTACGCGGGGTTATGTCGACTCTGACAACTTCCCCTCTCCCCAACGGCACCACGTCCATCTCTCCCACTCGAAGGATACGCCCCTGGCTATCGCCGTCATCGAAGGTAAGTCGCATCTCGGCGACGGGACTGCCCTCGCGTCCCCAGACATCGCCGCCCGGTGCCACCACAGTACCGATGGGCGTCAACCACTCGTGAAAGTATTTTTGCTCTATGCCGGCGACTCGATCCATCAAGGCTCCAACGTGACTCATGAGTCCGTACCGGTCGACGTAGAATCGACTTATTCCAACGGGTTGTATGCCGTCTAACATCGCCAAGAGCACCTCGGCATCCTCAACGTCGGCGCTCAAAATGCTGCCCGTACCGATTATCACGTCCAACCGCGAAGATTCCACCAGGGTATACCCGGTCTTGGACTGCTCGAAGGTATCATCGAACGTCAGATATTGCTTGATTCCCCGGGGGCTGACGACGAGATCCCTATGTTCTTCGAAGGCTATCCCTAAGCTTTCCCTCGTCAGGCCGCTTAGGATCTCCATTTCCTCCGGTTCGGTCGCGACGGTGGCCGGTCGCAAAGCATGGTTCATGATCCAGTTCTCGATGTCTCGCACCTCGACCGGGTTTCGGCACCACCGCCGGATCCTCTCCGCCCCTACCTTTTTCAAAACGCCGACGGCACTGGCACCCAGACCCACTTCAGAACTCACCGATCGATTGAAAACGCCCTTCATGACACTGAAGACATCAGCGGTGGAGCCGCCCAGGTCCACCCCGAGCACGTTAACATCGAAGCCTTTCGCCATCGCCCGAAGGACCCGCGCCTCCGCGGAGGGCGTTGGTTCCAATTTCCCACCGGACCAAAACAGCAAGTTCTCGTACCCGGGCGTCCTTCGAGCCACGTGATCGAGATAGAAAGAGGATATGAGTTCTCGAACGGAGTCGAGATTCTCCCGGTCGAGGGTGGGGCGTAAGTTGTCAACAGTGTGCACATCCCCAACCGAATTCAGTAAAGATGCCACCGAATCGCGGGCTCCGACGTTGCCGGCAAAAATGATCGGTATCTTGACATCGTCACCCAACCTGGGACGGGGCCTGGCGGCCTCGAGATACTCGGCCACGGCCAGGACATGCTCGACGGTCCCGTGATCCGTTCCTCCCGCCATCAAGATCATGTCGGCACAAGATCGACGTATTATTTCCAACCGCTCCTGTAGAGATCGGCCGTCGTCGGCGGCTATTACGGCCGAAACCGTGGCTCCCGCGCCCAGGGCGGCGCGTTCTGCGCTCTCGGCAGTCATCATCCGCACCAACCCGAGGCACAAAAGCCGCATGCCACCGGCGGCGCTCGTGGTGACCACGAAAGCATCAGCACCAATTTGGGGATCGGAAGAACCCAATATCGGTTTCGAGTCGGAAACGAGCGGTCTGCCCAGTTCGCGCTGCAATAACCGCAGGGCGTGTAGCACGCCCACCATTACGTCGGTGTCTTCGGGCGTCCACGTCGTGGGTACCTGAGTTACCGCTCCCAGCGACGGCGTATCTCCGGAACAATCTATATAGGATACTTTGGTCGTGGCAGCGCCAACGTCGGCGGTCAAGAAGATGCCGCGGGATGATTTCGCCACCAAATCGATCCCTCCAAACCTGATCCTGGCGTCCACGTAAGTCTCACAGCGACTGTCCTTCGGCTCCCCTGGGGCAATTACCTGCCATAAAGCCCCGGATCTCCGACCCCGCCCAAGGATACGGGGCAGGGTGGAAAACGCCTGGCGGCAGGCCCCCGGCAGCCATCAATCTTTACGGTATGCCGGGTTCTGGTAGTTGGGAGGCTCCCGGGTAATGGTGACATCGTGGGGGTGACTCTCCCGCAGCCCGGCCCCGGTAATCCGCAAAAACGACGTATTATCGCGAAGTTCCCTGAGATTGCCAGCACCGCAATATCCCATTCCCGATCGCAAACCCCCGATCAGCTGGTACACCATGTCGGACATGGGGCCTCGATAGGGAACCCGGCCCTCGACGCCTTCGGGAACGGGCTTTTGACCTTCAGCCTGGAAATACCTATCCCGACTCCCCCGGCTCATGGCTCCTTCGGAACCCATCCCCCGATAGACTTTTTAGCTTCTCCCCTGGCATATTTCCGTTTCCCCCGTACTCTCTTCGGTCCCGGCCAAGAGCCCACCGAGCATTACGCTCGAAGCACCGGCAGCGATGGCCTTAACTATATCGCCAGAATACTTGATCCCGCCGTCGGAGATGACCGGAATGTCTCCGGCCTCCTCGGCAGCCAGGGATATGGCGGAAAGCTGCGGTACCCCGACGCCGGCGATAACCCGGGTGGTGCAAATGGAACCCGGCCCCACTCCCACTTTGATGGCATCGGCTCCTGCGTCGATCAGGGCGCGGGCACCTTCCGCCGTAGCGACGTTACCGGAAATCACGGCTATTTCGGGGTGCTTCTCCTTTAGGTATCGGGTCGTCCGGACGACGTTGGCCGAATGGCCGTGGGCGGCGTCGACGAAAAGTGCGTCAACACCCGCCCGGACTAAAGCGTAGCTTCTTTCCTCCAGGTCGTCTCCAACCCCCACCGCCGCTCCTACCAACAGCCTGCCCCGGGAATCCTTGGCCGAGTTGGGATACTTCTTCGCTTTTTCGATGTCCTTTATGGTTATGAGGCCGCGAAGTCTGAAGTCGTCATCCACCAGGGGCAACTTCTCTATCTTGTGCTTCCACATGATATCCCGAGCCTGGTCGAGGGAAGTGCCCTCACGGGCGGTGATCAGCCCTTCACGCGTCATCACTTCCTGTATGGGTCGATTGTAATCTCGCTCGAAACGGACATCCCGGTTAGTGATGATCCCGACGAGCACATCTCCCTCCACCACCGGAACACCGCTGATGTGGTAACGGTCCATCAAATCCACCGCGTCCCGCACGGGTCGCGAAGGAGACAGGAAGAAGGGATCCGTTATAACCCCGTGCTCGGAACGTTTCACCCTGTCTACTTCTCCGGCCTGTTCCTGCGCGGACATATTCTTGTGAATGACACCGATCCCACCCTCCCGCGCCAGCGCTATGGCGGCTCGAGATTCGGTAACCGTATCCATCGCCGAGCTGAGGATTGGAATGTTGAGGTTTATATCGCGGGTCAATCTGGTAGAGACGTCGGCCTCGCGGGGAAGAATATCGGAATACTGCGGAACCAACAAAACATCGTCAAATGTTAGACCCTCGGGAATCCGATCCACACCTAAGGGCATCACCCTTCCTCCTCCGTTTATCAATTTTGTTAAACCCCAATCTAACACATGCTTTCGGGCGCCAGCAAGTAGCGAGGACTTTCATCCGGAGGCGTGATGATCGGCGAGCTCATCGGCAACTTTCCAGATATCTCCCGCCCCCATGGTGATTATTGCGCCGGCCTCTCGGGATCGGGTTTCCACCAGGTGCAAGATTTTGTCCCTATCTTCTTCCACTATTACCTCTGTAGCAGAATTTCTGCGAATGAGTTCGGCTAAGACCTCGGAGGATACTCCGGGGATGGGCTCTTGCCCGGGTGGTGAATAGATGGGAGTAAGGATGAGGAGATCGGCGAAGCTGAAACTTTGCGAAAACTCATTCATTAGGTCGCGTGTCCGCGTATATCGCTGCGGTTGGAAGACGGCGATCACCTTCCCACTCCCCGCCAGGGGACGCACCGCCCGGAGCGTGGCTCGAATCTCCGTTGGATGGTGGGCATAGTCGTCGAGGACGGGTATTCCTTCGAAGGTTCCGACCCGCTCGAAGCGTCGACGTACCCCACGATATCCGGCCAACCCTTCCTCCACCTTCGCAAAGCCAATCCCCAACTCCAGGGCCGCCGCAGAAACCATGAGTGCGTTTTGCACCATGTGCTGCCCGGGCATCGGCAACCTGATCCTTCCCAGGGATTCGCCGTAGCTCCTGATTGCGAAGCTGGCGCCATCGGGATCCAATCTCACGGACTCCGCCGAGTACCCATTCGCGCTCCCAGGCCCGTCGTCCCCACGCCCCGAACACCACACCGCCCGTGCTCGGATATCCTTTCCCAGCCGGACAAGTATGGGATCATCGGCATTCAAAACGACAAAGCCTTCCGCCGACACGTTATTTAGGAAACGGCCGAAGGCGCCGACCTGTCGGTTAAAATCGCCACCATAGTGCTCCAGGTGCTCCGCTTCCACGTTGGTGCATATCGCGGCATGGGGGTGATAGTTGACCAACGTCCCATCACTTTCGCAGGCTTCCGCCACGAAATACTCGGAATAGCCGACTCGTCCCGTCACCCCTCCATCGACGAGTTCTCCGCCTATGGCGACGGTGGGATCGAGTCCCGCGGCTCGCTCGATCTCCGCCAACATGCCGGTACAGCTGGTCTTCCCGTGAGTCCCGGCCACGGCGACCGCTCGAGGGTACAGCCGAAAGAGGGCCGCGAGGATTTCCGAGCGGTGTACGACCCGAAGCTGCCGATCTCGTGCTAACTGCAACTCCGGCAAATCCGGGGGCACGTCAGTACTATAGACCACTGTCCCCACCGAGCCCACATGTCCCGAGTCATGCCCCAGCGACACTGGTATTCCCCGCTCGCGCAAAGCCCTCACTCTACTGGATTCCCGGACATCACAACCGTCGATGGGTAACCCGTGGGCCGAGAGGATGAGGGCCAAACTACTCATACCATAACCCCCTATGCCGACGAAATGTAACGGGGTCGGGAACACCCTGCCGAGATCGGCGGCCATCTCAGACATCTCGCTTTTCACGATGGTCTCCCTCCCAGCGTTCTGTCGACGGCACAACCACACGAGCTGGCACTCCGGCCACGAAAACCCCCGCCGGCACATCGGCGGTAACCACGGAACCGGCGGCGACGATGGCTCCCTCCCCTATCGTGACCCCGGCCAGTATTGTCGAATTGGCTCCTATCATGGCGTCGCGCCCCACCACGGTGGGACCTATCCGGTATTCGCGCCGAAGGAACTCGTGGGCCAGTATCGTCACGTTGTAGCCCAAAAGACAATTATCACCGAGGGTTATTAGCTCCGGCCAGAACACATCCATCATCGCGGCCAGCCCCACGGCGACATCATCTCCCACTCGCATACCGCGCCAGCGATATAGGGCATTCTTCCAGCCGAAAAAGGGGAGGTAGCGCGCTACGGATATCGCGAGGAAGTTGACCATCACGCGACCGATGGACACGGCGCGAAAACAGTGGTGCAACGAGTTCTTCTTCCCGGATACGGGATAGCTTTTCAGGTTGCGGGCTCGACGGGCGCTCACAGGTTTATCCCACCGTCCTCCCGGCGTAAGCTGAGACCTGGATCCACGTCAATTTGCCGATCATCCGCTCCCCGCTCGAGGTATCGGTTAATCCCCGCCGCGGCGACCATCGCCGCATTATCGGTGCAGTATTTGAGCGGTGGGATAAACAGCCTCGCCCCTCGCGACGCACACTCATCCCGCAGGCGAGAACGAAGTCTGGAGTTAGCCGCGACGCCCCCGGCGGCAATGAGGTTATCTGCGCCGGTAGCTTCGAGGGCCGCCATGGCCTTGGTCACCAGGACATCGACGACGGCCTCCTGAAAGGAAGCAGCCAGGCTTTCGATCGATGCCCCATCGAGCGATTCCCACCCCTCGGATGCCACCGCAACGGCCGTCTTCAATCCGCTGAAACTGAAATCAAAGTCCCCGGATTGCAACATCGGGCGGGGCAAATCCAGCAACTTCCCGCGATAGGATGAAGCGATTCGATCGATGATGGGTCCCCCGGGATAGCTCAGCCCGAGGGCGCGAGCTACTTTATCGTAAGCCTCTCCCGCTGCATCATCCCGGGTTCCGCCCAAATACTCCGATCGCTCGCCGGCGTAATACAGTAGATCCGTGTGTCCTCCTGAAACTATTAGGCAAACCGAGGGATTCGGCAGTTTGCGAGCTCCCGAATCCAAGGCAGCCGCCCATACGTGCGCGGCCAGGTGATTCACGCCGACAAGGGGGAGCCCGAGTCCCCAAGCCAAACCCTTCGCGGCCATGAACCCAACCAACAGTGAACCGACCAAACCAGGCCCCCGCGTCACGGCCACCAGGTCAATTTCGTCGAGGGATTTCCCCGCTTCGCCCAAAGCCGCATCGATGACCGGAATGATGTTCTCGGAATGCTTGCGGGAGGCCAGCTCGGGAACTACACCCCCGTGGCGCGCATGTACGATCTCCTGTGACCCGACGACACTGGAGAGAACCATCAGGGTTCCATCGACCACGGAGGCCGACGTGTCATCGCAGGAAGTCTCTATCCCGAGGGCCCAAAAATCGGATTTCAACCATCCCATCCCTTCGTCTCGAGGACATTGCCGATGTCGCGGCACAGCATTACCAAGGCATCTTCTCCCGTATCTGTATAGTACCCCTTTTTGAGTTTCACGAACTGAAAACCGTATGACTCGTAGAAATCCTGCGCCAAGGTATTTGACACCCGCACCTCCAGCGTCATCCTCTTGAGGCCACGGAGCAACGCTCTGCCCATGAGACCGAGCAGCAATTGGGCTCCCACTTTACGGCCTCGATAATCGGGATGGACCGCGATATTGGTAACGTGCGCCTCGAAAAGAAACAGCCACATCCCCGCGTAGCCGATGACTTTTTCGCAGTGCGTCGCCACGACATAATCCGCGCTGGTGTTGTGGGTAATCTCGGATCGAAAAGCCGTCTCCGACCAGGGCGTTGGATAAGAACGGCGTTCGATTTCCAAAACGTGTGGAATGTCTCCCGCTTCCATGGGACGCAGGGTAATATCACGCAGGGGTTTGGGTCTCTTTTCGCGACTATCGTAATCGACCATCTTGGGTACCTCCGGGATTCTTGCGTTCCACCTCGCTGGCCCTGTGGTAGTGTGGGGTCAGCAAACGCGGATCTCCCATGACCACCCGCCGGAGCGCGCAGTATCCCAGATAGGCGACGGCCGCAGGGGAAATCGATGCCCCCAGGATGCACTCTGCCCACGGTTGGTCTTCACAGTCGCCTTCGAGACTTTTGTCAGAAATCCACCATGCCCCGCCGGTATCATCGCCGAGCATTCGCATCATCTCCGCGGGAGTTCGCCTTCCGGGGGTGACATAAGGACTTGGCTCCCAGTAGAATCCATCGTCTCGCAGGGCGCGACGATAGGCGGCCGTGAAGAATGCGCCCCGTCGGGCCGACAGCGCCGGCACAGCAACATTACCCGGGGGAACCGAAACCGAGGCAGCCAAGGCTGCGAGGGAATCGATCCCGACGGCGGGAATGCCAAGACCGCGAGCGAATCCGGCCGCGAAGGCGCAGGTTATCCTGATCCCCGTGAAGCTGCCCGGACCGTGGGCGGCGGCCACCGCATCCAGTTCAGCGGCGCTAATACCGGCCGTGTTCATTAGGAACTCGGCCAGCTCGGGCAGAAGGCGGGAACTACCATCCCGGCTGTCCACGGAAATCTTGGCCACACTCGTCCCGTCGCGAGATACGCACAAGCCGAGGGAATCCGCAGAAGTATCGATCGCCAGGATTAGCATGACATGTCAACTCCTCCACGAAGCATCCTTCGACAACGACCGAAGGCGGATGCTCGGATCTCGCGAGTCTCCATTCCCTCTCCGGGCCGGACCAGTAAGATCTCCATCCGGTCGTGGGGCAGTACCCGCTCGGGCAATCTATCCGCCCATTCCACCACCGCAGCCGCATCTTCGGACACGAGGTAATCCCAGGGTAGATCGTCGATGGCTTCTTCGGCGGAAAGACGGTAAAGATCGACATGGTTTATGCTAAAGGAGGAACGATGCTCCCAAACCAACGTGAAGGTCGGGCTGCGATGGGGAGGAGGTACCCCGGCACCGTCGAGAATGCCGGAGGCAAGGACCGTCTTACCGGCACCCAGGGGACCGCTCAGACAAATCATCATCCCGGGTTTCAGCTCTTCTCCTAGGCGCCGTCCCCAAACCCGGGTCTCCCCTTCAGATCTCGTCCGTATTGTTACGGATCCTTGGGAATCGTTCATTCGTCGCCGCTTTCAAGATAAGCTAATACCTTTTTCATATCTTCCCAAACGGGAGCCTTCTTATTCGGATCCCGCAACAGTGCCGCGGGATGGAATGTCGGCATTACGCGAATCCCGTGCCACCACTGCCAGCTACCCCTCATGCGGGTTATGCGGGCCCGGGGATCTATGAGGCCCTGGGTGGCTGCTGCCCCCATCGTGACTATTATGTCGGGTTGGATCAAACGCATTTGCACCTGCAGATATGGTATGCAGTAGTTTCTTTCCTCTTCGGTCGGAGTACGATTACCCGGAGGACGACACTTGACGATATTGGTAATGTAGACGTCTCCACGTTCCAAATCGCAGGCGCCGAAAATTCGGTCGAGGAGACGGCCAGCCCGTCCCACGAACGGTCGACCCTGTCGATCCTCGTCGGCTCCCGGTGCCTCCCCCACGAAGACGAGCCGCGCCCCGGGAGAACCCTCGCCAAAGACTACTCCGTTGCACGTGCCTCTTAGGTGGCATCGCTGGCAAGCGAGGGCCAATCGTTCCAATTCTTCGAGGTCGTCGATTTCTTCCATCTCACGAAGAAACTCGACACCGCTGCTGTCCGCGACCGGTCCACTCCGATCGGCGCCCGATCGGCCAGCGGAAACAGAGAAGTCGCGTTCGGGAAAGAGATCCAAACCCTTCTGATCAAGTTCCAACCCTTCATCCTTGTCGATCATCGAGCCCCGCCTCCTCGATCTTAGCGCGTATCTCTTCCCGCCTACGCCGAACGATTTCTCGATACTCCTCGACTGATTCCAAGTTCTCTCGCTGTCCCCGGATGGCCATCTCACCGAGCCCCGCACGGAGCGCTTCCACATCGGAGCGGATCTTTCGTCCGATCTCGAGAGCTTCCGGACAATCCGGACGGCACGGATAGAAATACGCAGCGAAATAGGCAGCCGAATCCGGGGGCTGCTGGGCTTCCGCAAGCTGTTCCGAGGCCCGGGCTCCCGCATCGATACCTCTCTCCGTGTCAGCGATATAGGCGTTGACGCAACAGGTCGGGTATCCCAGCATGACTCCCATGGCATCGATAAACATCGGCGACATTTCCTCGGGCAAGAACACGGAACTCATTTCTCGATCTCGCCGGGCTTCCTGACGAATCCTATCTCGCATACCCATGACCCGCGAGACCCTTTCCAAAGCCTCTTCGGAACCCGCGACGAAAAAATCATCCAGGCTGGGCCGC
>CAYLPL010000058.1:0-9358 GCA_964385545.1 uncultured Clostridia bacterium
CGGCGGGGTAGTAAAGATCCGACGCCGGGACGCGCTCAGCGAGCCGTGCGGGGGCAACTAGATCTTACTTGGTATTGTTACTAAGCCAAGAGTACACAATTTTATCCATTAAAGCTGATTCTATGGTAGAATGAACTCTATGCTCGTAAACGAGTATCCGTCGTGTCTGGCTGTTGCCGAAGGGATTCGGCAGGGGGATATCATCAAATGGGAGCGCGCTCGCCGCGCAATTCCCCGATGATGGCTGAACGAGCCCGACGTGGAGCGGGTTGTTTGCTACCTCGTCGAGTACCTCGCTGGGCAACTCGGCCACGGTGGCCGGGCCCACCGGCCCCTGGGCCTAACGGTCTCAGAAGGTGAGGTCGTGGCCCTGCCCGTTGGGCCCCTGTCATTTAAGTCCCGAGACCCGGAACTTGGTCAATATCTTCTGGACCTCACCCAAAGGGGAGCGGGCCACTATCTGCCGCGGGAACTCCTGCCGACCGAGCCGTCTCAGGAGGCGAGCAGCGGATCGGTATCTCTCCATGCGTAGGGAGCGGAATGCTTCACCTCCTTCTGCCCGCTGAGCGACCACTCGGCCGCTACGGAGCCAGGCGTGTTACGAGACCGCCAAGGAGCCGGTTCCTGGCCGTTAAGACGGGCAGTCTCCTCGAGGCTGAAGGAGCCTCCGAAGACCAAGTGAGTCGGGGATACAACTTAACAAATAAAGAGCAGTTTTTTGATTGACTTCGGGGATTCTATTGAGTCGGGACAGTTACTGTCACGCCACGGGTGGCAAAATAGGGAGAAAAGAGAGGAAGCGAGCATGGATCGGGGGCAGTGACCGGCGTCGCGTACGCGGCAGGGCCCAGGAGCCGACAAAGGATGGGCGCATGATCGATAAAGACCTCTTGATAGGACACAGCCGAGAAGACGGAGCAATCCAACCCTTGGAGGACCACCTAAGGGGAGTGGCTAGAATCGCGGAGAGTTTCGGTCGGCGTTTTTCTGCGGCGGGCTGGGCCGCGGCCGCAGGATTGTTGCACGACGACGGAAAAGCGCTTCCACAGTTCCAGAGCCGAATTCGTAACCTTATGGAAGGCAAACCGGCTTCCCGGGTGGACCACTCCACTCCTGGGGCCAAGTACGTCGCAGACAATATCTCTGATCCTCCCGGAGCGGGCAAACTCCTCAGCTACTGCATCGCCGGCCACCACGCAGGGCTTCCTGATGGACGTTCCGGAGACGATGAGTCCAGTTTAGGGCGGCGGCTTAGCAGAGCGAAACCGGGACCGGGTCTCCTGCGGAGCGAACTCCCGGCCATAGAAATCCCGCCCTTCCTGACGTCAACGCCGGACAATCGACGTGTGGGGTTTCAGGCGGCATTTTTCACGCGAATGGTCTTTTCCGCGCTGGTCGACGCGGATTTTCTTGATACCGAGGCTTTTGCTAATCCGGACCGAGCCGAGAAACGGCCGTCGTATCCCTCCTTATCCGACCTCAAGCCCAAGTTGGACCAATTCCTTGACCGCCTGAGAGCAACCGTCGCCGACAGCGAAATAAACCAACGACGTGCCCAGGTCCTCGCGGAGGCACGCCGGGCGGCGTCCGAGCTCCCAGGTCTGCGCTCTCTCACGGTGCCCACCGGTGGCGGAAAGACGCTCTCATCGTTGGCGTTTGCGATCGACCACGCCGTAACGTACGGGATGGAGCGCGTTATCTACGTGATTCCCTACACCTCCATTATCGAGCAGACCGCCGAGGTGTTTCGTCTCATCTTCGGAGATCATGCGGTGTTGGAACACCATTCCAATGTGATTCGTGATCATGACGATGAGGACGAGGATCGCGAAGAACGGCGCCGCCTGGCCGCCGAAAACTGGGATGCGCCGATTATCGTGACCACCAACGTGCAGTTCTTTGAGTCGTTCTTCGGAAACCGAACCTCCAAGGTCCGGCGGCTGCATAACGTTGCTAAGAGTGTGGTAATTCTTGATGAGGCGCAGATGCTTCCCGTTCCGTTCCTCAAGCCAACGTTGGAAGTTATTAGAGAACTGGCGCTCACCTACCACTCGACCGTGGTGCTTTGTACCGCAACGCAGCCCGCTCTGCAAGACAACGAGGCATTTGTTGGTGGGCTAACTGGGGTGCGCGAAATTGTTGAAGCACCGGAGGAACTGGAGTCTGCGTTTCGGCGCGTTGATGCGGAGCAACTCGGCGATGTCTCCGATGACGCCCTGGCCGCGCAACTGGCTCAGGAACCCCAAGTGCTCTGCATCGTGAATACGAGAGGGCATGCTCGAAAGATGTATGAGAGACTTCGTGAGCTTGCTGAGGAGTCCTACCACCTCTCCGCGTTGATGTGTCCAATGCACCGTCGGGCGGTACTCAACGAAATTCGTGCAAGACTTCATCAGGGGCTCCCCTGCCGGGTCGTCAGCACGCAGTTGGTGGAGGCCGGCGTCGACATTGACTTCCCTGTTGTGTACCGCGCCGTAACCGGCATCGATTCTATTGTCCAGGCCGCAGGTCGTTGCAATCGCGAGGGGCGCTTGGATCGGGGCCGTCTCTACGTCTTTCGGCCGGAAGGTGGATTGCCTCCGGGCCATTTTCGGCAGAACGCGCAGGTTGCGGACCTCGTTCTACGTCACCACCCCGATGTCATGGCATCTGAAACAGTGCGAGAGTATTTTCGCGAACTCTACTGGATGAAGGACGAGGGAAACCGCCTGGATTCCGAGGGGATCCTGCAACTGTTTCGGCAGGGGACCGCCTCCGGCGATTTTCCCTTCAAGACTGTTTCTAGGAAATACAAACTGATTGCGGACGACCAGTTCTCGATTATCGTGCCTTACGACGTCTACGCATCGCGGGAATGCGACCGATTGCGACACGTCCCCTTTCCAGGTGCAATTCTCAGGGGGCTACAGCCCTATACGGTGGGACTGCGGCCGCGCGCGGTGAACGTCCTTAAGCGCAATTACTATGTAGAAGAGATTATGGAGGATGTGTTCGTGATGACGGAGTTTGGAATGAAGCAAGCCTATGACAGCCGGGTCGGACTCAATCCGACGGAGCCCGATTTCTACGGGGCAGAAGACCTAATCGTATAGAGCAAGGAAAGGAGGAGAGAGCATGGCATATGGAATCGCGCTCCGCGTCTGGGGACCCTACGCGTGTTTCTCCCGACCAGAAATGAAAGTGGAGCGGGTTAGCTACGACGTGATGACCCCCTCCGCGGCGCGAGGGATACTGGAGGCAGTTTATTGGAAACCCGCTATTCGATGGGTTGTCCAACGGATCCACGTTCTATCTCCGATTCGTTTCACCAACGTGCGAAGAAATGAACTGGGTGTAGAGGGAAACACCGGGGTTAAAGTCCCACCGAGTGCGGTGAAGAAGGCGATGAACGATGGCACGTCTCCGGTGGAGCTGTTTATCGAAGAGCATCGTCAGCAACGGGCAGCGCTGATTCTGACGAACGTGGATTACGTGATCGAGGCGTCGGTTGAGATAACCCAGAACGCGGGAACCCCGGGAACCGACGGGACGGTAGAAGAGAACGATACGGTGCCCAGAAAGCATCTTGACATTTTTCGCCGACGGGCGCGGCAGGGTCAGTGCTTCCACCAGCCATACTTTGGAACCCGGGAGTTTCCCGTGAGCTTTGAACTGATTGAGGCCGATCAAATACCGGCTCCGTCCGAGAGAGTTCCCGATCAAGAGTTGGGTTGGATGCTCCACGATATCGACTTCGCAGCGGACATGACCCCACGCTTCTTCCGTGCCGTCCTCCGCAACGGAGTTGTGGAGATTCCACCCTGGGGGAGCGAGGAGGTGAGAGCGTGATTCTCCAACGGCTTTACGACTACTACGAGCGTATGCGGACGGATCCCATTTCCGACATTCCAGCGCCCGGGTATGCCCCACAGCAGATTTCATTCGCGGTGATTCTTGAGGGGGACGGCACACTTGTCCAGGTCCAAGACCTTCGAGATACCTCCCAGAAATCGCCCCGGGCGGTTTCTTTGATTGTTCCCGAAGCGGTGATTCGAGCTTCCAACGTGGCACCAAACTTCTTGTGGGACAACACGGGTTACGTCTTCGGTGCCGACGGAAAAGGCAAGCCGGAACGCACCGCCGAGACGTTTGCGGCATTCAAGGAACTGCAGTATAAACTGGGTGACGGGGTAAACGATTCGGGGATGCGCGCGGTACTCCGTTTTCTTGACGCATGGGATCCTGAGAAATTCTATGAGATCGACGACTGGGAAGAGATCCTCGACAAGAACGTCGTGTTCCGGCTGGAGGGGGAACATCGCTTTGTCCATGAGTCTCCCCCGGTGGCCGAGAAGTGGATCGCACATTGGAAGGCGCGGTCCGAGGATGACGATGCGCCGGTGGCGACCTGTCTAATTACAGGTAAACCGACACGCCCGGCGCGACTGCATAACAAGATCAAAGGGATCCCCGGCGCGCAGACAGCTGGTGCGTCTATAGTATCCTTCAATTTGGACACATTTCGCTCCTACGCAAAGGAGCAAAACCATAACGCTCCGGTAAGCACCGAGGCGGCGTTTGCCTATACAACGGCGCTCAACCACCTGCTTCGCCGTGACTCGCGGCAGAGGATACAGCTTGCCGATACGACGGTGGTATTCTGGGCCGAACGACCGTCCCAGGTTGAGAGTTTCTTGGGCTACGCCCTGGATCCCCGAGACGCTAATCTTGGCGATGCTTCAGCGGCCTCGGTCCACGCCTATCTCAGGGCCTTACGCAAGGGGATGAAGCCGGAGCAAATAGACGAATCCGTGCCGTTCTTCATCCTCGGTCTGGCCCCGAACGCCTCCCGCATCGCGGTGAAGTTCTGGTACGCCGGAACTGTGGCGGATCTAGACGCGGCCATCGGGCAACATTTTCGAGACCTCGCGATCGTACGGGAGTTCGATAGTCAAGTGGAGTTTCCCGGAGTCTGGCAGCTGTTGGTCGAAACCGCTCCACGGCATGAGACGGAGAATATCAAACCGACTCTCGCGGGGGCCTTTATGCGTGCGGTCCTTACCGGCAAGCCCTATCCAGCGTACCTGCTGGCTGCCATCGTGGACCGTATTAGGGCCGACCAGACGGTCGGGTATTACCGAGCCGCACTGATCAAGGCGTTTCTTGTTCGTCAGGCCCGAATCAATTCTATCTCAATGGAGGTAACTCAGGTGTTAAACGAATCATCGACCAATGTAGGGTATCGCCTCGGCCGGCTCTTCGCGGTCTTGGAGAAGAACCAGCGTGACGCGATCCCGAACGCGAAGGCTACCATCAAGGATCGCTACTACAGCTCGGCGTCGGCGACTCCGGGTGTCGTGTTCGCACAATTGCTAAGGCTGAATCAGCATCACACCGCCAAACTCACCGAAGGGCAAACGGTCCACAATGAGCAACTGATGCAGGAGATACTGGACGGTGTTGACGGCTTTCCGACGCATCTAAGACTTGAAGACCAGGGGCTCTTCGCTCTCGGATACTACCACCAACGCAAGGCGTTCTTCACGAAAAAGTCCGACGAATCGGATACGGAGTAACTATCAGGATAAGGAGATGGAAATGGCTGAACTGAACAACCGCTACGAGTTCGTGTACCTCTTTGACGTTGAAAACGGCAATCCCAACGGCGACCCCGATGCCGGAAACCTACCCCGGGTAGACCCGGAAACGAACCACGGAATCGTCACGGACGTGTGTCTCAAGCGCAAGATTCGCAACTACGTCGAGATCGCGAAAGGAGGGGCGTCACCATTCGAGATCTATGTGCGCGAGAAAGCGGTTCTCATCCACGCCCACAAGCGCGCTCATGAAGCTATCGGTGCAGACCCGTCCGACAAGAAGCGCAAGGGAACCGCTGAAGAGGTCGCCAAGGCTCGTGAATGGATGTGCAAGAACTTCTTCGATGTCCGCACCTTCGGGGCGGTGATGTCGCTGGAAGTGAACTGTGGCCAAGTGCGCGGTCCCGTGCAGGTAAACTTTGCCCGGAGTATTGAGCCGGTCATTCCTCGAGAAGTTTCGATAACTCGCATGGCCGTCGCGACGGAGCGTGAGGCGGAAAGACAGCAGGGAGACAATCGCACGATGGGAAAAAAGAACATCATTCCCTACGGGCTCTATCGCGTAGAAGGATATATCTCCGCGCACCTGGCCAGACAGACCGGATTCGACGAAGGAGATTTGTCGCTCCTCTGGGAAGCGCTAATCGACATGTTTGAGCACGATCATTCGGCGGCGCGTGGAAAGATGGCTGCACGAAAACTCGTGGTATTCAAGCATGGGACCCGCTTGGGAAACGCGCCGGCCCACCAACTCTTTGATTTGGTAAACGTCGAGCGGCGTTCCGGATCGGAGGGACCGGCTCGCGCGTTCGGCGACTATCAGGTCACGGTTGACACCGAGAACTCCCCGGACTCCGTGGAAGTTTCGGAGCTACTGTAAGCTTCACGCCTCACGTCGCCATGGCTGGCAGTGCGGCTGCGGTGGCGACGTCGGCGAGCTGGAGCCCATCGTAGTGGAAGACTCCCAGTATCCCGAAGATGATCTTATCCCTGTTTCAGCCTTACAGCATACGCTTTACTGCCGTCGGCAGGTTGCGTTGATCCACGTGGAGAGGGGGTGGGCGGAAAACCGATACACCGCCGAGGGTCAGGTGCTCCATCAACGGGTCGATTTGGTACACCATGAGTCACGAGTCAACCTTAGAACGGAGTACGCGATGCCGATTCGGTCGCTCCGATTCGGCCTGATAGGAAAAGCTGACGTTGTCGAGTTTGAGAAGAGAGAGGATGGTAACGTCGCCATGGTCAGGCCGATAGAGTTTAAGCGTGGACGTACCAAGCCTTCCGACATGGATCGGGTGCAGTTGTGTGCCCAGGCGCTGTGTTTGGAGGAGATGCTTTCGGTTACGATTGCTGCTGGACAGTTCTACTATCTGCAGGAGCACAGGCGAAGCACCGTAGAGCTCGATCGGGAGCTCAGGAAACACACTATCGAAACGATCGACACTACCCGCCGGATCCTGCAGTCGGAACATACCCCGCCCGCCATATACGAGTCAGCAAAATGTGACCGGTGTTCACTATACGAGATTTGCATGCCCCGAGCGGTTAATCCTGGTGCCAAGCGGGTGGAACGGTACGTGAGCGCGCAGGTGCGCGCCCTGTTGATAGAGGCCCCTGAATGAAACGTCTATTCAATACTCTCTACGTGGGTACGCAGGGAAGCTACCTTCGCAAGGAGGGTGAGACACTGGTGGTGGAGCAGGAAACAAAGAAGGTACTCCAGGTCCCCATCCATGGACTCGGTGGCTTGGTTTGCTTCGGAAACGTCTTGTGTTCCCCTTTTCTTCTGGGCTATTGCGCCGAGCGGGACATTAGCGTTTCGTTCATGACGCAGTACGGACGTTTCCTCGCTTCCGTAAGGGGCCCTACAAGCGGCAACGTGTTGCTTCGTCGGCAGCAGTATCGGCTGGTAGACGACGAGCGGGTGACCCGCTCGGTTTCGGCCAACATTGTCACCGCAAAAATAGCGAACAGCCGAGCAGTTATTGGTAGAACCCTCCGTGACCATAGGGACAAGGTCGCAGCGTCACGGTTGGCCGAGGCGTCTCGTGAGATGGCCGGATATCTACGGCGAACCGACAGGGCCGAGACCGCCGATGAGATACGGGGACTGGAAGGCATTGGTGCAGCGCGTTATTTCCAGGCATTCGACGAGCTAATAATCGACCAGAAAGAGGACTTTCACTTTCGTGAACGAAGCAGGCGACCACCTCTTGATACGGTCAACGCCCTATTGTCGTTCACCTATACTCTTCTGGCCCACGACGTTCGTTCCGCTTTGGAGACTGTGGGACTGGACCCTTCGGTCGGGTTTCTTCATCGTGACCGCCCGGGAAGACCAGGGCTCGCCCTGGACCTGATGGAAGAGTTTCGCGCTCCCATAGCCGATCGGCTTATCCTATCGCTAATAAACCGTCGACAGGTAAAACTCTCAGGCTTCGAACGGGCCGAGAATGGCGCCGTGGTAATGAATGACGGTACCCGGAAAGTGCTCCTTACCGAATACCAAAACCGAAAGCAGACGGAAGTGTACCATCCATACATTGAAGAGAAGGTTCCCGTGGGACTGTTGTTCTTCGTACAGGCGAACTTACTGGCTCGGTATATTCGGGGCGATATTGACGGGTATCCGCCGTACTTCTGGAGGTAGGTCATGATGGTACTTGTGAGCTACGATGTAGCTGTCTCATCGGCCGGCGGCTCCAAACGGCTTCGCAAGGTTGCTAAGGAGTGTCAGAATTACGGCCAACGGGTGCAGTTCTCGGTATTTGAATGCGTGGTTGATCCTGCTCAGTGGACTCAGTTGAAGAATAAACTTGAGAAAGCGATTGACCCCGATAGGGATAGCCTACGCTACTATTACTTGGGGGCGAACTATGAGCGCAGAGTTGAGCACGTGGGAGCCAAGCCTGCAATCGACCTCGACGGCCCAATGATAGTATGACAACCGACACCGCGAACCCTGACCAGTCAGACATTCCCGGCAGGTTCGCACAAGAGCTAATCTCTTGCCCCGCAACGATCTTTGACAACGTAGAGAAGGAAATGGGGCCTCGGCCCGTGATTCGCCGCCTCGATCGCGGAACGTATGACTTAACTATTCTCTTTACAATGAGTTAGTATCAAGACAGTCGCCCCCTGTGCGGGGGCGTGGATTGAAACCGCTTTGCTGTGTACCAAAATACCCGGCAGAGCAGTCGCCCCCTGTGCGGGGGCGTGGATTGAAACTTGTCCAGCCGTTTAGCTACCTTGCTTACCGACGTCGCCCCCTGTGCGGGGGCGTGGATTGAAACTCCGTCATTCCGTTGCCTCCAATACGCTGCCCGCGTCGCCCCCTGTGCGGGGGCGTGGATTGAAACTGGCAAAAGCTGGTTGATGCCTGGGGTGGTGACGTCGCCCCCTGTGCGGGGGCTGGGATTGAAACCATTTGATTTCACTCTTGCACCTCCGTGATTATGGTGCGCCCCCTGTGCGGGGGCGTGGATTGAAACATCCGGAACACGTCGCACCCGGAGAGCGTGCAGGTCGCCCCCTGTGCGGGGGCGTGGATTGAAACATAGTCGATGTACAGCACACCATCGTGTATGTAGGTCGCCCCCTGTGCGGGGGCGTGGATTGAAACTAATGTGCCGATAGTTACCAGGGTCGTGCGCTATGTCGCCCCCTGTGCGGGGGCGTGGATTGAAACTGTATCATCCATTTTGCCTCCAACATGGCCCAATCGTCGCCCCCTGTGCGGGGGCGTGGATTGAAACGGATATGGTTAAATCAGCTAACGT